>JAAERC010000753.1 GCA_024230695.1 Candidatus Zixiibacteriota bacterium | reverse complement strand
TTTTTTGACTGGGCTTTTGATTATCCAATCGAATCTGAGCATTATATGTATACAATCTTTAATCATGGAGGCGGTTTAGCTGATAGTTTTGATAATATTTATGCAAATCCCTACGGGACACCCGATGGATTGCCGGATGGGGGTACCGTCACTATTCAATCCATTGGTATGGATGAGAGCCATGAAAATGATTCCCTGTCCCATTATGAACTAGGTCAGGTAACACAATATCTTGAAGATAAAATTGGAAAAAATATTGATATTTTTTATCCCATGGCCTGTTTGATGGGCGGCGTAGAGCTTGCCCATGAAATCAAGAATAATGTGGATTATCTTCTTGGGTCGGAAGAGCTTGTGCTTGGAGCTGTGGTTATGCCTCAAGTCTTTATAGGTAAAGCCGGGCCATATTTTAGTGCACTTCAGGAAATCATTGAGAATCCGGATATCGGGCCTGTTGATTTGGGAATTGCCTTTTGTGATAATATCATAAATTTTATTCGGGAAAAACTCAGTGATGTAAATGTTGTCTACTCCATGATCGACCTTTTTAATTTCGACGCCTTATATGATGCTATTGATGCATACTCAACTGCTGCAATAGCAGATATAACCGACAATAACACATCTGAATTATACAACCAGGCGGCTGACGACAGCCTTACCATGGCTGTTCCCGTTGAAGATGAAAATTATTTTTATATGGATTTAGGAAATTACTTGGATAATATCAATATGACTTCAGGCATTGATCAGACAGTAAAGGATGAAGCCGATGAGGTTCTGGACGCTTTAAATGCTTGTGTAATCCATACAAATGTAATGAATCCGCCTGCGGAAACCGGTCAATATTACACTGGTTTGAGCATCTTTCAAAATATTTGGGAT
>JAAERC010000752.1 GCA_024230695.1 Candidatus Zixiibacteriota bacterium | reverse complement strand
CGCCTTAAGTTCGGAATCAAGTTTTTTCTTTTCATAATTTAATTGCAGATATTTTTCGGCCAATTCTTTACCGGTTTTGGGATCAAGGACATCGGCAGATTCATCTTCAAGTGCCTGGCGATGTCTTTTGGCTGGACACAATTCAAAATAAGGGCAATAATCGCAAAGCGCCGATTCCCGCACCGGAAAATCATCATCACGGGCCGCCTGCTCGATCTCCAAAATTGAATTGATAGAATCCTGTTTTAACATATCGAGTTTGTCTTGATCCATCACCGTTGACATGGCAATTCCCTGTCTCAAATAAATCTGTTTTAGTTCGATCTTATCAAACTGAGGCCAGAGAAAATTAACAGCATGTTGATACAAAGCCATCTGCAGATTATTATCAAGATCCTGCTGAGTAGGTAGTCTTGACTGCGTTTTGTAATCAATAATTTCAACGACACCATCAGCCCGCTGAATCAGTTTATCGAGCTGGGCACGCATCATAAATCGATTGGCCGAATCAAGCGGGAAATTTACTTTTTTCTCAAGTCCGATTATCTCGCCTTCATCAAATGGTTCATACATCTTGTGATATTTCTCAAGAGCTTTTTTGCCAACATTTATAAAATCATCAATCCCCATATGTTCCCGGGTGACCTTTATCCGGTCGCGGTCAGGACCTTCCCAATCTTTGTGGTAGTCTGCCAGCATCTCTTCTACCGGCTGGATCCGTCCATTTACTTTAAATTTATAAAGTTTCTCAAGAGAACGATGGACCGCCGAGCCAAGAAACATCTCAACGGACACCGGTTTTTCAACTGTTGCTTTTTCGATATAATTAAATTTGTATCTGCGGGGACAATTCTGAAACTGGCCTATTTTTGAATAACTGTAACTTTTTGTCATAGTTCCTCCAATATTTAGTTGGAATATAATGATATTTTAATATACCGTAAATCACATTGTAAAATCAACCGGATAATAAAAGAAGTATTGAAAGGTACCCGGTTAATCTTCAGATTGACCGGGATTCAATAGTTATTCCGTCAGGTCTGAAGACCCACTCGGCACATTTGTTGGGATAATAAAAAAAACGCCCATTAAAAACGGGCGTTTTAAAGTTAAAATATCTTGTTTAGTTAGAAACCGATCATTACACCTGCTGAGAGAGTGATATACCGAGAATTACCCAAAGAGAAATTGGTCCAATAATGACGCCACTCGCCATATACCGCTATTGGGGCAGCAGGCGGAGAAATTCTTAAACCACCGATCATATGAAATCCGGTTCCAGTGAGTGCCGCTCCTCCAACAGGATTTCCCATAATACTTAGACTCCCGCCCAAAAGATGAAACCCATATCCGATTCCCGCATATGGTTTCAGAAGTGAAATATCAAACGGTTTTACTACCGAAATATTGGCGGTAAAAAAGTGGCGAGTTCCTTCGGCCGGAATAGCACCACCGGCTGAATACTTTTTCCATGAATATTCAAGGGTTCCGATTATATCAACCATAGGAATGGCCGTAAACCTGTAATCGGCTCCTATTAAAGTCATCCCTTCGTCATAAGTTTCATTGCTGGCATCTTTGGAAAAACCAAATCTGGCTCCAAGACCAGCAGATACCATAGTTGGAATAACACAAATAATTAAAATCAGTGCAAATAGTTTGTAGGTATTCTTCATCTTTTGATTCCTTTCATTTATTACTACTCTATGAGTAATAATCGGCGTTCCGTGCCATTAATTAATGAGAATCATTGATCCCGACTGTAATCGGTGCGGTTATCTTTCTTTTCCTCTTCGACATTTTTCCGAATATCGGTGATCATCGAATTTAGTTTTTGAACTTCCGCTCGAGCCGCCTTATCAAAATCGTCATTATTGCTGGAGGCATACAAAATCGATCGAGAAACATTTATTAAAGCAAGTTTTTTGAAATCGTTGGTACCGGCTCTCGCGGCAATTTCCAAATTACCCCCCTGTGCTCCTACACCGGGAATAAGTATCGGACAATCTCCGGCGGATGAACGAATATCGGCCAACTGTTCTGGATGAGTTGCCCCGACGACCAAACCAAGATTTTGCTCTTTATCCCAGTAAGCCACTTTTTCGGCGACATACATATAGATAGGTTTATTGACAACATGCATAAATTGAAATTCACGACTACCAGGGTTAGAGGTCAGACAAAGAACAAATGCGCCTTTGCCCTGATAATCTAAAAACGGCCGGATAGCATCGTAGCCCATATATGGATTAACAGTCACCCAGTCGGCTTTGTACCGTTCAAAAACGGCGGCGGCATAGTGTGCGGCGGTGTTACCAATATCGCCCATCTTGGCATCGAGAATAACTCTGACATCATCCGGGATCTTTTTAACGATCTCTTCCAAAAGAGATAATCCTTCGGGCCCCAGTTCCATAAAAAAGGCGAGATTCGGTTTATAGGCGGCAACAATATCGCAGGTTGACTCGATTATTCTTAAGGCGTAATCATACATCCCTTTTATACTCGATGAATAATCCGAGGGAATCCTTTTTTTGTCGAGATCAAGCCCGACACATATCATCGAATTATTTTTTTCCTGAATTTCCTTTAGTTCGCTGACAGCACTCATTAATATATCCTCACCTGACCTGTTAGTTCTCTAATAGATCCAATTTTATTTTTTACCATATACTTTTTAAATTGTTTTACAATTTTTACCGGTGCATCCGGCTCTACAAAAAGAGCAGTTCCAATTTGTACTGCCGATGCTCCACACAAGAAAAATTCAATAACATCCTTATAATCCGCGATACCGCCAATTCCTATAATTGGAATTTTTATATTGTTATAAACTTTGAAAACCGAAGCCAATGCCACCGGTTTTATAGCGGGACCGGAAAGACCGCCGGTATTATTGGTCAATCGGGGGCGAAATGTTTCAATATCAACCGCCATCCCCACCAGTGTATTTATCAATGATACGGCATCGGCACCACCATTTTCACAGCCTTTGGCAATCTCGGCGATATTGGTCACATTTGGTGAAAGTTTGGCTACTACCGGACGATTAAAAACTTTTTTAACCTCAGAAACTGCTTTTTCCGCCAATTTGGCATCAGTAGCTATCTCCATTCCAACATCAACATTGGGACATGAAAAATTCAACTCCACCATATCGGCTCGAGGACAGTCATTCAATCTCGTGCAAAGATTTACATAATCGCTGAAATGAGCGCCGGCAACATTAACAATAACCCGAGTATCAAACTTTTCAAGGAAAGGTAATTTTTCCTCAATAAATTTATCAACACCAACATTAGCCAGACCAATGGCGTTGATCATCCCGGAACTGACTTCCGCGGTTCGTGGCGATGGGTGACCATCACGCGGTTTCATCGTAATCGTTTTGGTGACGATTCCGCCAAGATGAGACAGGTCAAACAGGTCAGCCAGCTCTTCACCATATCCGCATGTTCCCGATGCTGTTAATATTGGATTTTTGAATGAGAGTCCGGCTATTTTAACCGAAATATCTGGTGTCATAATAATACCTCTCCTATATCAAAAACCGGTCCTTCCCGACAGACTCTGGTATTTCCTCCGCTTCGTAATGGTTTGATACAACCCAAACAGATTCCAATACCACATGGCATCGGCGCTTCCAGAGATATTTGTCCCTGAATATTATATTTTAAGGCCAATTGATCGATTGCTTTTAGCATCCCTTCTGGCCCGCAGGAATAGATAACCTTTTTGTTTTTACTTCCGGTTATCCATTCTTCCAATGGAGATGTAATCAATCCTTTTTTGCCCAATGAGCCATCTTCGGTGGTCAAAATAGTTTTTATTCCCAGTTTTTTTAATCGAGCCAGTTCTATTAAATCCGATTTTCCTCGGCCGCCATAGAAGAAAAATAATTTATCAGGGTCGTACCCTTTATCAAGCAGGTGCTTTCCAAAATAATAGATCGGAGGAAAACCAACACCTCCAGCGATTAGTGCCGCCAACTCGTTTCGTTTTGGTTTTCTGAAACTATTACCCAATGGCCCCAAAAGTCCCAGCTTATCCCCCTTTTTCAGGGAAGCCATTATTTTTGTTCCACGTCCAAATACCTTAAACAAAATTTCCAATGATTTTTCTTCAGTATTCACAGAATATACGGAGAATGCACGCCTGAAAAACAGACTACAATTTGGAATTTGCATATGGACAAATTGACCGGGGCGAATCGATTTCACTTTGGAAAATGGAGCCATACTAATTGAAAAGCAATCAGATGCCAGTTTTTTCTTTTTTAATATTAAAACATCCTCAACAACAATTTTGCTCATCACATCCCCGCCGGTTTGTCAACCCGATATTTGTAAACAAACCAATTATCATTTTCACCGGGATCCATCCAACCGGTACTAAACTTCATTGCTTTAACAACCTCCTCGGCCGCCTTATTTAATTCCGGTGATGAGGTTTGATTCATTAATCTCAGATCCTCAATATAGCCAAAGGCATCAATTTTGATCTGGAAAACCAAGTCGCCATAAAATCCTGAGAGAAATGCCGACGGCGGATATCGAAATTCCAGATCTCTCTGGATAGGTCCTTCTTCGACCGCACGAATAGTATTACCATCGGGATCAGTAAAATTCCTATCTTCCTGATATACAATTTTATTTTCTTCAAGAAGTGAAGTTGGAGCGGCACTGGTATCGGGAGTGATGATATCGACTTTATCTTCTTTATATGGTTCTTCATCAAATGCTCTATCGGCCTGTTTTTTTATTTTGCCTTCCTGCATAAGTAGTTTTTGATCAGCCTCTTTTCCATAAACAGTACTAGGAAAAGAATCAACAAAATCAACATATGCATAATATAATGATGAATCGCCGGTATTTGCAAATTCCTCATTCATCCATATCGATGTAAATCTTGCTTTCACATTTAGATTAGAATGTGGAAAACTATCAGCAATATAATTAAAGTAATGTATAGCTGAATCATAATTTTCTTCATCAAAGGCAAACTTTTCAGCCTTGTGATAATAATATTTAGCGTATCCGGTATCAACTGCGGTTCCCGATAATCCCAGAAGATCAATCGCCTCTGGCGCATAATCAGAACGAATGTAATCTTGGACTACTATTCGAAGCGTGGAGTCAAAAGCAAGGGTATCACTATAATAATTACGTTGAATCATTGCCATCGCAATTAATGCTTTGGGAGCCAGATATGATTCCGGGAAATTTTTGATAATATACTCAAACTCCTGATAGGCTGAATCTGGTTTATCGAGTTGGAAAAAATATAACTCGGCGAGAAGATATTGAGTGGAGGCGG
>JAAERC010000751.1 GCA_024230695.1 Candidatus Zixiibacteriota bacterium | reverse complement strand
TTTTCTGTTCGATTTCAAGATATAATCTTAATGCCTCATCATAATCCTGATTTTGATAATAATTCCCCGCCGAATTAAATAGTGAATCGGCATTAGATCCTAAAGCAGATGAAGCGACAAAAACTGAGAGCACTATTAATGCATGAATAATCAGTTTACGCAATTTCTGCCCCCTCCAACTTAACCAGAATCTCTTCAGCTGATTTTAATGATTGTTTAATATCTTCGGCGGCTTTATCCGATGAGGAGTACTGCGCGAAATCGGCCTGTCTTAATAAACTTTTGGTTTTACTAATAATTTCACTTTCAACATCTGAACTTTCCATTATATCAAGCAGTTTATCACCAGTCATACCATGTGGTGAAATATTTAGTTTGTCGGCTATATACGCAAAAAGGGCAAACCTGATTTCTGCATAAAATTCTTCGACCTGTTGCGAACCGGCCAATTTACGGGCGGTGGCCAGACGTTTCCGGGCAAGTTTGCGAGCCAATCGGGAGCGAGCGTAACCTATATCAGTACTTAGTTTCTCTCTTCTTTTTTGACCGATCCAGACTAATGCTAATAATAATACTGGAATGCCATTGAGGATCAAATAAAGCGGCGTGGCCAATATTAAAGGTTTTTTTAAATCTAAGTTCCCACTCTCGGTTTTGATGTACCTAATATCCTTGGCTTTAGAATCAATCACCCGGCCTGAAACATTCGGGACCGGAATATCGGCATATTCACTCAGCGCCGCCTGCTCAACATTTATATCAAACGGTTTAGTTGAGACTGTTTTATATTTTTTTGTCCGAGGATTAAAATAATTCAGACTGACTGCCGGAATAGTCAGCTTCCCGGCTCGTTTTGGAATATATGTTTCCTCAAACAGTTTGGTTCCGCCAACGACACCCTCAACTTTGGATACTTTTTCACTTGATGCGGAGCGATAAACACGAAAATCAACCAAATCATCTATCTCCGGTTCGGCGATAGTTTTAATATTGCCGGTTCCATTAATTTTATAAGTAACTGTTATTGGTTGGTTGACCTCTGTTTTTAATTTATCAGCCGATGATGTTATAAAGAACTCACCCACCGTTCCACTAAAATTATTCGGTTTGCTTTTAGTTGGTAACGGAAGCACTTTTATTGTCAATGGTCTTGATCTGATTGTTTTTGATTCACCACGGTCAAAAAAACTGCCAAACCCGCCAAAAGGATCACGGCGTTGGCGGCTTTTTGATTTTACATTAACTGATAACATCGCCTGCCCAATATTAAGATCGCCTGAGCGAGTCGGAAATAGAGCGGTTTTTATTTCAATAATACTATAGCGACGACCATTTATATTTTGATAATAT
>JAAERC010000750.1 GCA_024230695.1 Candidatus Zixiibacteriota bacterium | reverse complement strand
CGCACCGATTTTATTACGCAGATAAGCAATACATTTATACCGTTACTTGTAGATTGGAAAGGTATTGGACCATTTTTCTCTGATTTTTCGCTCTCAGCCTCCGGTCAATTTGTGATGACGATGGGCAATTGGGTGATATTTATTGGTG
Organism: Candidatus Zixiibacteriota bacterium; assembly: GCA_024230695.1. The sequence goes on along the minus strand of JAAERC010000750.1, from coordinate 2,546 downwards.
TTTTCTGCGGTTTGATATATTTCTTCTTCTCTAAAGAACATAAGGGCTTTTTTGGCCATGCGTCTCGAATTGGTATCTGGGTGCTGATGATCACTTTTGGCGCATCCTTTGGATATACCGTAATGGGCCGTGTTTCACTTCTGGTGGGACGGTTGACATTCCTGTTCAGAGACTGGCTGGGATTAATTAGTTAATTCAAATTTAATTTTATATATTTACGAGGTGCCTATGAAGCTAAAACTTCTATTTCTAAGTTGCCTGCTGTTTATATTTGTCTGTCCGACCGCTTTTGCGCAAGATGAAGCGGTAGCCACAGATTCAATGGAAACAGCAGAGACTATTGCGCCGGCACCGATATCAAACCTGAATGCCTTTGATATGGATAATGACCATGGGCATGCTATTGAATTGCACTGGGAGATATCGGTTGATGATGGTGCCGGGCAAAATAATGTCTTTGGATATTCGATCCTTCGCTCCGAATCGCCTGATGGGCCATTCGAAGAGTATGGCGTCGTTCCGTTAGGCGAAACAAATTATAATGATGTTGGTTCAAAAGAAGATGACTCGCCATCATATATGGCCGATTATACCGACTATTATTACATTGTTCGAACGACTACGCTCGATACCCTGATATTTACCGACTCCGAAGTTTTTGGAGCGGTTCAATGCTTTGGTCAATGGTTCAATACCGCACGTATTCCGGTCCTGCTATTTCTAATCGGATTTCTACTGGTGACGATGTTCTTTATCAATAAAGCCAAAAGCGGTGCCAAACTATTTGTCAGACGTTTGGCCGGTATTGAGGCGGTTGATGAAGCTATTGGTCGAGCAACAGAAATGGGTAAACCGATTCTGTATGTTATGGGTCTTGGGGTCGCCTCAGAGATCGCGACTATTGCCTCATTTACTATTTTGGGTCGTGTTGCCAAAAAGGTAGCCGAGTATCAGACCGGACTTATTGTACCATGCTATGACCCGATTGTGATGACTATTGCACAGGAAACGGTTAAGGCCAGTTATATGGATGCCGGTCGTCCTGATGCCTATACCGATGATATGGTATATTTTGTGACGCAGTCACAGTTTGCCTATGTCGCGGCTGTTAATGGTACCATGCTTCGCGAACTTCCTGCTACAAATATCTATATGGGTAAGTTTTTTGCAGAATCATTGATTCTCGCTGAGACCGGTGCTTTGGCCGGTTCGATTCAGATAGCCGGAACCGATGAGATCGCGCAGATCCCATTTTTTGTAGTTGCTTGTGACTACACCCTGATTGGCGAGGAACTTTATGCCGCCTCGGCTTATCTTGGCCGTGAACCGATTTTACTTGGTTCACTTAAGGCTCAGGATTATGCCAAAGCCGGTGTGATTATATGCGCCTTATTAGGTTTTATTTCTATTAACCTTGGCTGGGATGGAATAGCTCAAATATTCCAGGTCCCCAACCAATACTTTGCTAACCTTTTTGGCGGACCTAATTAAGGAGGGAGGGAATAATGAAAAGACAATTACCGCTTGCTTTAGTTTTTATATTCGGTGTCTTCATGATTTTCCAGTATTTTGTCCCTCATGAATTATCCGAAACAGTTTTTGAGTTTTTACTTGATTGGGTCTATATAATTGGCATTTTCGCGCTGGCCCTTGGTATCTGGTCACTTATCAGAGTCTCATGGGACAAGATCCAGAAAAAAAGAGAAAACTGGCAATATGCCGCAGTGACTTTATTCGGTCTGGTGGCGATGACATTTTTTGGGTTTGATTATGGCCGACATTTCTTTTCCGCTGAAGGATTGGATAATTATATGTGGCTCCAATTCTTTAACTATATAATGATTCCAATACAGGCAACGATGTTTTCGCTTTTGGCCTTTTTTATTGCCTCGGCCGCTTATCGCGCTTTCCGAGCCAGATCACTTCTGGCGACTTTATTGTTGGTCGCCGCTTTGATAGTGATGTTGCGTTTTAATCCGTATTTGGGCGAGACTATTGGCGGACTAATGGAAAGAACAGCGTCATGGCTCTTAAATGTTCCTAATCTGGCGGCCAAGCGAGGTATTATTATCGGTGTTGGTCTGGGAATTGTGGCAACAGCCCTGAAGGTGATTCTGGGCATTGAACGTAATTACCTGGGCAAGGATTGAGGAGGAAACTATGAATATATTTGATAGAATCATGTCGTTAGATCGCCGTTGGGTCTTCCTCTTTCTGGCCGTAGTATGTGTTGTTACTTATGCCGTTCCTTTCCAGATCAAGATCAATGTTACCGATGAAGCGAGAAGTATTTATAATTTTGTTGATACGCTCAAAGAAGGCGATATTATTTTTGTGGCGATTGATTATGATCCAAACTCATTGGCCGAAATGCATCCAATGACATTTTCAATTGTTGAGCATGCTTTCAGGAAAAAACTTAAGATCCTATTTACTTCGCTTTCACAGAATGGGCCGGGTATGGCCGATCGGGCGATAAGAGATATTGGAGATTCGATAAGCGTTGACAAAACATATAACGGCGTTTTTTATGAAGGCCGTGAGAT
>JAAERC010000749.1 GCA_024230695.1 Candidatus Zixiibacteriota bacterium | reverse complement strand
CTTCGTAATACTGAAGATGCAAAGGAAGCCCGCAAATACAAAGCCTACAACTTTGATTATGTGACTTTCTCAGGAATCTTTTCAAAAAGAAATGAGAAAGCTCTGACAAATCATTCGGGATTATTGACAATTGACTTCGACCATATATCAAACATTTCTGCACTTAAAAAGCAGCTATTAAAGGATCAGTATTTTGAAACTGAACTAATGTTTATTTCCCCATCCGGCGATGGTTTAAAATGGATAATCCCCATTGATGTTACAAAAGCTAAACATCAAGACTTTTTTAAAGCTGTTTCAAATTACATCCGACAATTTTATCAATTGGAAGTTGACCAATCGGGTAAGGATATATCAAGAGCCTGTTTTATTCCACATGATGCAGCAGCTTACATTAATCCTAAATACTTATAAGTAATGGAGAAAAAAACGTTTAACCCCTTGGAATGGTTAGAACAACCAAACCAACAAACCATAAATATAAATACAGAGCCTAAAGTATCAGAAACAACAAATAATGTATCTGAAATCGAAGGGATAATTCACCAAATTGAAGACAAACAAATTGATATTGCCACCGCTTACAGTGATTGGCGCAATATCGGCTTTGCCTTTGCGGATGGATTTGGAGAAAATGGACGTGAACTATTCCACCGTATCAGCCGCTTTTATTCTGATTATTCAACCACTGAATGCGATCGACAATTTGAT
>JAAERC010000748.1 GCA_024230695.1 Candidatus Zixiibacteriota bacterium | reverse complement strand
CAAATGTGTTAGATTTTTGTCAACCGGTTTGCCCGGATCGATTTTGTTTTTGATACCATCCAACCCAGCCATCAACATCGCCGCATATGCCAAATATGGATTACAGGTACCATCCGGAGGACGGAACTCAAACCGTTGGACCTCTTTTTGCCGAATATATCCCGGTATCCTTATACAGGCGGTCCGATTAGCCACCGAATATGTACCCCATACCGGCGCTTCAAAACCGGGGACAAGCCGCTTATAAGAATTGGTTGATGGATTAGTAAAGGCAAAAAGTGCGGCGGCATGTTTTAGCAGTCCGCCAATATAATATAGTCCGATTTTCGAAAAACGAGCCGGACCCTTTTTATCATAAAATATAGAGCCGTTTTTATCGGCGAGATACTGATGAACATGCATCCCTGATCCCGGTTCATTAAAAAGCGGCTTAGGCATAAATGTCGCCGACTTATTTGAACGGAAGGCATGATTTTTAACAAAATACTTTACTATCATCGACTGGTCAGCCATAGATACAATATTATCAAAAGCAGTTTCAATCTCATGTTGACCGCCGCCGCCAACCTCATGGTGATGGTACTTCAGATTTATACCAACATCTTTAAGAAGCGAGGTCATCTCAGAACGGATATTAAAAGTTCGGTCGAGCGGGGGTGCGGCATGGTAACCGCCTTTGTACTGTACCTTGTATCCCAGGTTTTTTGTGCCCTCACGGCCAGTGTTCCACTCGGCTTCTTCAGAGTCAATAAAATAGTAACCTTCTTCGGGAGCCTGATGAAATTTAACGTCATCAAATAAATAAAATTCAAATTCAGGACCCAGAACTGCTGAGACATCCGGCATCATTTTTTTGAGATATTTATCCGCATCTCTAACCACCCGTCGTGGATTTCGAGAATACGGTAAAACCTTCTCCTCAATTTCCATAATATCGCAGATAAAAGAAAGAGTCGGCGAATCAAAAAATGGATCAACAAAAACCGATTTGGGATCGGGTAAGACGATCATATCACCTTTCTCGATTTTTGTGAACCCTAATAGCGAGGAACCATCAACTCCAACGCCATATTTAAACAGATCATCATTCAGGCTTTTGACCGGGATCGTTATATGATGCAGGCCGCCTATCAGATCAGAAAATTTAAGATCGATATATTCAATTTTTTTCTGCTTAACCAGTTTTTTAAGCTTTTCAGAAATCGGCATAGTCCAAACTCCTGTTAAAATTTATAATCCGTAAAATCTAATCAATTT
>JAAERC010000747.1 GCA_024230695.1 Candidatus Zixiibacteriota bacterium | reverse complement strand
TTCCAAAAATGACGTTTATGAAAATATCCAAACCCTGATTTAATATAACGATATGAAGCTCCCACATATAAACCCCTGCCCGCACTTACGCCAGAGGCATAGATATACTCATCATACTTAGCACCCATATAGTCCTCAATAGATCGAAATGATACACCGATACCATCACCGCTCATGACTGTCCCCCAGTCATTAGTAAAATCACCATCGTGAAATGTCGCGATATACTGAATATTAAACTTGCGATCTATACCCAATCCGGCCGGGTTGATCCAGGTCGCCTCAATACCCGATACCGCCGAGGCAAAGCGATGATAAAATACAGCATGTGGTTGATCTATTCTTATTCCGGCAAAAATATTTATCGCGGAAAATAAAAAAAACATCGGTACTAAATAGCAGAGTCCTGACATTCTAAATTTTTTACTCATTCTAATAATCAATTCCCTCTGATACTGATATTACCATCGCCGCGAACCGACATCCTGATCCTTGGACCGCCATCCTTCGTTTCAAAATCAAGCCGGCTATGTTCAACAAGCATCGGTTTGATTTCCAATCCCTCAACATCAATTTCACCATTATTGTCCACACGGAGCGAAAACTCCGCCGCGAGTGATTCCGGGACAAACACTTTGATATCTTCATTGGTATTACGAACAGTAAGCCCGCCTTTATTTATTCCATTAATTCTGAGATTAATCGAACAATAGCTTCCCGAGATACGACTTTTATCAGAAAGCAAAGTAATCCCGCTTAGTCTGATCCGTCCAAAACTGTTTTTTATATCAAAGATACCCGACAGGTTGTCACCTGTCACGGTTCCATTTTCATTTTGTATATTAGCCGGCCGTTCACTGCTAACAATGTTATTCAATTCAATGTCAGCATGACTTGTTGATAAATTTACTTCACCATTAATATTGTTAACAATAATATCCTGATTGGTTGTCGCCAGATTTAGCACACCGGAAATACCTTCAATCTCTGCTCGTCCAAAAGATGATGTATTTTCCACCGCGCCAAATGGTCCGGTTATTTTTAAGTCAAAATACTGGGCATTAATATTGATTTTGGAATTTTTGGGAATTTCTAATTCGCCACTAATAACTCCCGAGTTATCGGTCCCGGACCAGGGAGCCGGATTAGGAGCCTGAAGTATCAGGTTTACACCGTTTGTGGTTTCTTCCAGAACAACATTGATCACTCTGGCATATTCGATAGCATCAGATTTGCTTGCCGTTTTCAGCGTCTTATAAAAAGCAAAAGTGGCCTGATTAGATTCGGTCGCCTTAATGGTTAGTTTGCCCGATAAATTCTCGGCAGATGTTATTGAAACAATTTTGCCCGAAGCCACTGAAGATGTTAATTTTGTAGTGTTGGTGCCAAATCGGTTTTTCCCAATTTTAGTGATTTCCTCGGCCACAACAGTATGTGACAACATCAATATCACCAGTAAGGCTATTACATATTTGAATATTTTCATAATAAACTCTTTATCTATTTGTAAAGTTCTTTCATTATAATCGATCCGGCCACCGCAACATTTAGTGAATCAACTTTATCAGAATGATTTATCATAATCTTTATATCGGCCTTAGCCAAAATATATTCTGATATTCCTTCTGCTTCCGATCCAAGTGCCAAAATAACTCGGGAATAGTTTTTAATATTTATCTTTTTTGAATTAAGGTCAATTCCCTTCATATCAGCAACAATTAATTTATAACCATCATACTTTTTAAAACGTAATAATTCTTCAACTGTTGCCCTTATTATCGGTAATCCAAAAATCGCCCCGACCGATGATCTTACTACTTTTGGGTTAAATGGGTCGACCGAATTATTGGTCAATATCACCGAATCCAAACCAAAGGCAAGCGCTGAGCGAAATAATGTTCCAACATTGCCCGGATCAGAGATATTATCCAAAAGTAATATTTTTCGAGATTTTTTAAAAGCAATGCCTGGCTTCAGTTGCGGGATGTTGAATAAACCCAAAACACCCTGACTTGTGCTGGCATCAGATAGAGCCAGTATCTCTTTTGCTGATATTTTACACAGCGGAACTTTTTCCTTATTATACTCATTTACAAGCCATTGTCCCCTATCACTTAATAATGATTCCGTGTAATACAATTTAATCGGGAGAAATTTATGACGTAATGATTCCTCAAGAAGCCTGATTCCTTCAGCCACAAATCGTTTTTCAACTTTCCGACCCTTTTTGGTTCGTAAGGACCGAATTCTTTTCTTTTCGATTTGAGTAATCGTAATAATACTCCTTGATTTTAAAATCGTCTAACTCTTAATTGTATAAAACAATTAGCAACGTAAGTTAGCAAGTGAAAACTGTAATAGAAATAATTTTTGTCTTTATATTTTTGACGGCGACCGCAATGGCCGGATCGACTTCGGTTCAAATCGGATGGGACGGATCCCGTTTTAACCCGCCTGATGATCGCCCTAAAATCGGCCTCGCACTTTCCGGTGGCGGCGCTCGTGGTTTATCGCAAATCGGCTTGTTAAGAGCCTTTGAAGAGGCCAACATTCAGATTGGCGCCATAGCAGGAACATCCATTGGTGGCATAATTGGAGGTTTATATGCCTCGGGGTATTCGGCCGATAGTATTGAACAGATAGTAAAATCAATAAACTTCCCAGAATTGTTCTCAAACCGGCCACATAGAAATTCTATGTTCCTTACACAACGTCAGGAAAAAGAACGATATTTACTCTCAATTAGATTTGACGGTTTTAAACCATATTTTCCGCATGCTCTTACTGCCGGACAAGAATTATCGGATCTGCTTTCATCGCTAACTCTCCGGCCAAATTATATCTCTGGTGGAGATTTC
>JAAERC010000746.1 GCA_024230695.1 Candidatus Zixiibacteriota bacterium | reverse complement strand
CTTTCATTAATGGATTTAATTAGCTCACGGATTTGCACGGATAAACACGGATTATGTAAAAAACCAAAGAAAAAATCCGTGAAATCCTTAAGCAAAGTGACTTCATCCGTGAGCCATATTTAAACTGTCAGGTGGCTAGAAAGATAATGTAAATGGCCTCCCACCAACTGCCACAAAAAAAATGCTTCCTCAAAACAATCAGCGTCCCCAGTTTAAAATTTTGGGTTATCGCGCCGCTTTTTATTTTTATTGTCATCTTAATATTAACCCTGGTCAGTTTTTTTCTGATAACGGGTCAGTTCCATACTGAATTACTAATAATTTTGTTTATCTTATTTCTGGCGATTATCGGACCGGGGCTACTCATTACTCGACAAATTACCCGACGTATTAACCAGATTACCAACGCCGCCGAGCGGGTGGCTCAAGGGGATCTGACCATTCACCTTGACGATGAAAGTAGTGATGAGCTTGGCCGGTTGGCGAGAGCCTTTAATCAAATGGTTGGCAATTTAGACAATCTCCACCAGAGTCGTGATTTATTAAGCCGAACTATGTCGCCGGCCGTGCGGCGATCATTAATTGAAAGAGGCTTGGATTTTCGGGGTATCACTCAACCGGTGAGCATCCTTTTTATAGACATCAAGGGTTTTACCCAGATTACCGAGAAGTACAATACGGAACAAGTTGTT
>JAAERC010000745.1 GCA_024230695.1 Candidatus Zixiibacteriota bacterium | reverse complement strand
CGGACATAATCATCAGTTCCAGCAGGTTTTCGGCGGGTGGGTTGGTTGATTGGACAATAAAAACATCGGCACCGCGAATATTTTCATTGATCTGAACAAATACTTCACCATCCGAGAAACGTCTTACTTCACACGCTGTCAGTCTTATTCCAATATTTCTGGCAATTTTCTCTGCCAATGGACGGTTGCCGTTTCCTGCGATTATTTTTAATTCTGACATAGTTTTCTATATATATAATTTTTGAGGGTTAATTATAGACTGGTATTAAAGTCTGGTTCCTAAGTTTTGTTTTCTCGTAATTAAGCTGGGGTGGCAGGATTCGAACCTGCGAATGCAAGCTCCAAAGGCTTGTGTCTTACCGCTTGACGACACCCCAATACTAAATTTACTCGTTACTTCTTTTCTTTAATTCTTCCTCGTAAGCGGCCAGAATTTTTTCTTCAATTTGTCTTCTAGCGTCATTGTTTACCGGGTGGGCGACATCCTGATGTGTACCATCCGGTCTTTTTCTCGATGGCATAGAAATAAAGTATCCGTTATTACCAGATATTATCTTCATGCCACGCACCACGAAGGCATTGTCAAAGGTAACATTTGCAAACCCCTTCAACTTGTCTTCATCCCGAAGGATAATCCTTACTTCGGTAATCTCCACGGTATTTCCTCCCGCCAATAATTAGACAATCATCGTTCCCAAGCGGGCAGAATAATTGGTCTTACAATAAAGTATTTCCAATCACTCCGAATGATTTGTTTCAAATCATTCCCCTCAGGTATATTTCTAAACAAGCCATATATTGTCGGACCGGAACCGCTCAT
>JAAERC010000744.1 GCA_024230695.1 Candidatus Zixiibacteriota bacterium | reverse complement strand
TCTATGATTTTCATGAAGCTTTATTTTAATCAGGATGTTGGAAGAATCGACATTCGTCATTATTTCAAAGTTCCAATGGGAAAAGATGATGACGCTCCATACGAATTGAATAAAGAGGGACTTATTCACTTACGTCCGACCCAGAAAGGAATGTGTATGTTCGTGGAAGATGCTCGAAAACTTGCCTCAGTTCTGAAAGAATATGCCGAAACCCTCGATAAATTGAATAAACTTGTTAATTTTTGAAATGAGTTGTTAGTTTATGTATATCCATATGACGTAGGTAAATAGGTTCGTATGTTGAAAGTCCTGTGATGTATTACTGATTGATTGATTGATGTAGCGATTTAATTTTATCGAATAAAGATTATCTATTAACGACTGATTCAAAAATCAAATTTATATTTTCTTTCATTGCGTTAGAATTATTGTATCTTTTCTAATAGTTTCGAAGTGAGGAGCAGGTGGAAAGTGGTTAGTGATGAACATTTTTTCGATATAATACTGCGTGTTCGCATCGTGTAAATCATGTAATCAATTTTTGGGAAGATATGTCCAGGCCGGTAGAATAACACTTTACGATTAACCAATGTATGAACTCGAAGATAATTTTTAGCTAGAATATTCTGTGGAAGATGCGTGCGAAGTTGCATTGCGGTTGTAAAATTTGTGAAGTTTTTATTGTGACGACATTGAAATTGGTGGAATCTATATTTGTTACGAATTTCAAAGTTCCAACGACGGGAATCGATGTCGATGATGCACCGAATGTGGATGGATGAATGGATCGCCGAATCGAATCGACTCGCCTTCGAATCCAATAAGTTGCATGGTGTGCGGTGTTTGCATGTTTGCAGTGGCAATGATCGTTTACAGCATACTACACATACACATTACACGCTGGGTATGCTTATATAATTGCTTTGCATGTTATACGTTTTGCATGTTGCATTTTTCTTTTCGTTTGAGACTGTGTG
>JAAERC010000743.1 GCA_024230695.1 Candidatus Zixiibacteriota bacterium | reverse complement strand
TTTTTCACCCGGCTCTAATCCATCAAGAATTTCAAGCACCAGAGGATTCTGTCGTCCCGCCTTAATATTTCTTTTGACAGCAAAACCCTCTGATTGATCAAGTACATAAACCCATCGCCCACCTGTTTTCTGGTCAAATCCACCGCGAGTTAGCAAAATCGCCTCGCCCGGGTCACCAAGCTCTAATCTAATCCGGAGTGTCTGACCACGTCTGATATCGGTAGGTGTTTCACCCACAAAATTCATGTCAACCCGAAATCTTCCATCGCGGACCTCAGGATCGACTTTGCGAACCTCCAGTTGGTATTTTTCTCCGGCCAATTCAAAGGTTCCAGCCTGTCCATTATCAACCCGCGCGATATAATGTTCATCAATATCTGCTCGCACTTTAAACCCATTGAGAACATCGATCTTACCGATTCGCTCACCAAGCATTTTAAGCTCGCCGATTTCGGCATTTAATGATGTCAAACGTCCCGAAATTGGAGCCTTGATATATAAATTTTCAAGATTTTGTTTGACAATACCAAGATTATTCTGAATTCTATCAACCGACGCCTCTAATTGGCTTATCTGAACCGTTCTAAAAATAGAATCCTGTTTCTGCTTTTCGATTGTCAGCGCCTTTTTATCCAAAAGATAGTTATAGCTATCCTGAGATTGATCAAAATCCTCTTGCGAAATCAGGTCTTTTTTTATCAGTTTTATATTTCGCTCAAATTCCCGTTTCTCTTTAACAATACTAAACTCAAGTTCCAAAAGCTGGCTTCTAAGAGAAAGACTGTTTTGTTCCATTGCCAGACGAGTATTACGAAGATTATTATTCTGTTCAAAAAGATTTGCCTCGCGATACATGATATCAAGAAGAAGGTTAGTATTTGACAATTTTAAAATAGTATCACCAACATTGACCAAATTGCCCGATTCAAGAAATATTTTTTCTACCCGGCCACCTTCAATAGCATCGAGAAAAACGGTTTTTATCGGCAGAACCGAACCCGAAATTGGAATAAATTCCTGAAAAGGTCCTTCATAAACAGTTGAGATTGTTATTCTATCACTATTGACATTCAGTTTCGAACTTCGGTCTCCAAAAACAATCATATAAAAAACAAAACCAATAAATATTGTGGCCATTGACACCCAGGCTATCTTTTTGGGAGGCCAATTTTTCTTTTCTATCTTTCTATCCAAAACTATTTCTCCTTTTTCCCCAGAAGTAAAGCAATAAGTCTGCCATTCCTGTTGTAGCAGTCTATACTTACTTTTACGCCGTTTTTTATTTGAAGATTCTCCTATTATCGTTCGAATACGAACAGCAACTGTCCGTTTGCGAACAGAAAATCCTACAGATTTAGATTATATAGACAACCAAGCCGGAATAAATCATCTTGCTAATACGGTGTGATGCATTTTTATTATGGTTTGGTGAGAATGGAACATATTATGCGATACAGCATTTATAAGGAAAATTCAATAGATAAAATTGCGTTCAATATATTTATGTGTTAAATTCTTTTATAAACTAAGGACATAACTTGTGACCAATAAAACAGAAAAAATACTTATAGTTGACGACAACGAGGATATTTTACTCGCCGCAAAAATGCTTCTCAAACATCATGTTTCAGAGGTTCACACCGAGCCGAATCCTGAGAATATCCCCAAACTGCTGAATGATAACAACTATGATGTAATTTTATTGGACATGAATTTCACCCGGGATGTCAGCAGTGGCAAAGAAGGGTTCCATTGGCTCAAGCAGATTCAAAAGCTCGATCCATCTGCCGTTGTGGTTTTGATTACCGCCTATGGTGATGCTGAAATGGCGGTTAAGGCGATTAAGGCCGGGGCCACAGATTTTGTCTTAAAACCTTGGCAAAATGAAAAACTTCTGGCAACCGTGTCAGCGGCGATTAATCTTCATAAGTCACGTCTTGAGGTTGATAGTTTAAAATCACGGCAAAAACAGCTTTCAGCAGATTTAGATTATATAGACAACCAAGCCGGAATAAATCATCTTGCTAATACGGTGTGATGCATTTTTATTATGGTTTGGTGAGAATGGAACATATTATGCGATACAGCATTTATAAGG
>JAAERC010000742.1 GCA_024230695.1 Candidatus Zixiibacteriota bacterium | reverse complement strand
TCCAAAATGCGCTTAAATTTATATCAAAAAAATCTGCTGAACCTCCATTGGGACTGATAACTGTCGCCGCTATGCTTCCTGACAAGTGGGAAAAGAAATTAATAGATCTGAATGTAGCCAAACTAACAGATAAGCATCTTAACTGGGCCGATTATGTATTTATAAGCGGAATGAATATCCATAAATCATCTTTCAAGAGTGTTGTAAAAAGATGCAATCAATCTGGCGTCAAAGTCGTGGCTGGCGGACCAATGGTCACAATTGATTATAGGGAATTCCAGGGAGTCGATCATTTTATTTTAAATGAAGCTGAAGTTACTTTACCACAATTTCTAAAAGATTTAGAAAATAATTGTCCAAAGCCAATATATAAGTCCTCAGATTTTCCTGAAATCACATCAACTCCCATACCTCTTTGGGAACTATTGGATTTAAAAAAATATGCAACCATCGGAATGCAGTATTCGCGGGGCTGTCCTTTTAATTGTGAATTTTGCAGTATCACCATGCTTAATGGCCGCAAGCCAAGGACAAAAAGCAGGGAACAATTTATTAGAGAGCTTGATTCACTATATCAAATTGGCTGGCGCGGCGATATCTTTGTAGTTGATGATAATTTTATTGGTAATAAAAGAAAATTGAAATCTGAATTGCTTCCGGCCTTAATAGAATATTCAAAAAACAGGAGATATCCGTTTTCATTTACTACCGAAGTTTCAATCAATTTGGCTGATGATGACGAATTGGCAACTTTGATGATTGAT
>JAAERC010000741.1 GCA_024230695.1 Candidatus Zixiibacteriota bacterium | reverse complement strand
ATGGTATTCCATTAGTTGGTAATTGGCCGACCTCAGGAGGTTCAGAGGCGGCTGTTCCACCATCGGCTGAAGAGGGTGACCCGCCATTTATCTCGGTTGATGACGCGGCGGCGTTGTTTCAAACGCCGGGTGTTTTATTTATCGATGCTCGTGATCCTGAAGATTTTGAAATAAATCGAGTCAGAGGTGCTATCAATATTCCATATGATTATCTTCCTGATGATGATTATGATGGCTACTTTGCGAATCTGGCGAATGAAATCTCGCATGATACCCGGGTGGTAGTTTATTGCTCAGGTTCTGAGTGTGAGTTATCATTATATTTGGGTCGCGATATGGTTCATTATGGCTATCAGGATGTAAAAGTTTTTTATGGCGGCTGGAACGACTGGGTCAATGCCAAGTTGCCGATGGAACTGGAAGATGAGGTTGGCGAGGATGAATAAATTATTGCATGATGATTATTTGTCTTTAATAACTCGGTTAGTTGTTGGTGGGATATTTATTTATGCTTCGCTTGACAAGATAGCTAATCCGTCTGAATTTGCGCGGATAGTTTATAATTATCATCTTGCGCCGGGTGATCTTGTAAATCTGGCGGCAATAATACTTCCCTGGCTTGAGCTGATTTGTGGTCTTTCTGTGATTTTAGGTTTTTATAAAGAGGGTGGAATCCTGATTATAAGTTTCCTGATGGTCGTATTTATCGTGGCAATTGGTATTAATGTTATACGCGGGGTTGACCTTGAGTGCGGTTGTTTTACTGTAAGTTCCAAAGCTCGTGGAAGTGCTTTATCGCTTTTATATAGAGATATTGGATTATTGGCAATTTGTATTTATGCCTGGCTGAACAAATCGAAACGATTTTTCCTGTCTAAGAATTAGTTTTATCTATTCAAAATTGTTGGTGTAATCAGTATCAGTAATTCGGTATTGTTGACTTGAGTTGTTTTATGCTTAAAAAGATTGCCAATTATTGGAATTGATCCAAGCAGGAATACTTTTTGAACGGTTTCAATCTTGTTTTCTTTCATTAAACCGCCAAGCACTGCCGTTTCATTATTTTTGACAATTATGCGGGCATTGACTGATCTCTGTGATGTTATCGGTTTTTGACTGTCAATTGGCCCGGAATATCCGATAATTTCTGCCACAGATGGTTTAACATCAAGCATGATCTCATCGTTTTCAGTGATATGGGGAGTGACTTTTAAGGTAATGCCAATTTCCTCGTCTTGAAAACTAACAATATCCTGGACTGAACCACCCTCGCTGAATCGATTGATTGTTTGGATCGGTATAATAGTGGTGACCTCGATTTCAGCCTCATAATTATTCAAAGTAGTAATT
>JAAERC010000740.1 GCA_024230695.1 Candidatus Zixiibacteriota bacterium | reverse complement strand
TGAGTATGATGATGCCAATCTGCTTCCAGCCGCAGAGCAGAATCTTGCTTTATTACATAATGAAAATGATGAATGGATAGATATCACAACTTCTATCGATACAGATGAAAATATAATATGTGGCAAAACGACAAGTTTGTCGCCTTTTGTTTTGGCCACTCCTATTATATATATATGCGGTGATGTCAATGATGATATAAATATTGATATATTGGATATTGTATATCTTATCAACTATAAATACAAAAGCGGTGCTAATCCGCTCTGTGAACCGATTAGTATTTGCGCTGATGTTAATCATGACACAAACATTGACATTCTCGATATTGTTCATCTGATTAATTTCAAATACAAAGACGGCGCAAACCCGAATTGTCAATAAGTAATTAAATAATAAAACGATGATAGGTGGGAGAAATCTCCCGCCTATTCTATTAAAGTATTGTTAAATTTAAATTTCACATCTTTCATTTTCTTTTTCATTTTCCGAAATAATTTCGTAATATATGCAAGATGTTTAGCGAGCCGAAACCACAAGTAGCAATTGTTGACTGCCCGGGGTATGACACCAAACTTGTCTCCCAAAAAGTCAAAGAATCACTCGACCTTATTGGCGGGTTGGAACAGTTTATCAAACCGGGGATGAATGTCCTCCTGAAACCGAATTTCCTTTCAGCCAAAGAACCAGAACGAGCAATCACGACTCATCCCGAAGTAGCCGCCGCAATCGCCCGCGAGGTGCGAAAACTCGGCGCAGAAGTCAAAATCGGCGATTCTCCGGGTGGGGCCAAACGGGGTGTTAAACGAGTTTGGCAAAATACCGGTTTTTTAGATATGTGCCAGAAAGAAAGTATCGAGCTGGTTAGTTTTGAATCGGCCGGAGTTGAAAGATTCGAGACCAACAATCGAATATATTATCTGGCAAAACCAGCAGTCGAAGCTGATTTTGTTATTAATCTTCCAAAATTAAAAACACATGTGCTGACCCTGATGACCGGCGCGGTTAAAAATATGTTTGGGCTGATTCCGGGGTTCCGTAAGGCGAATTATCATAAACAGTTCCCCAAACCAAAAGATTTTGCGCAGGTGATAGTTGATATTTTGTCCCTCTGCCCGCCCGGATTAACAATTATGGACGCGGTACTATCTATGGAAGGCGAAGGACCATCATCGGGACAGGGGTATTGGACAAATATGCTGATAACATCGGCTGACCCGGTGGCAGTTGATGCCGTGGCCTCAGAGATAATCGGGCTCAAACCAGATAAAGTTCCGGTAACCAAAGCGGCCTCAGATGCCGGACTTGGTATCGGGTATATCGAGGCAATAAAAATAATCGGGAAAAGTCTTGAATCGGCCAAAGTCTCTGATTTTAAACTGACCTCGAATCGGACGATGGAGCTGATTCCAAAGTTTCTGGTCAAAATCATCGATCCGCTTATTTGGGTTCGTCCT
>JAAERC010000739.1 GCA_024230695.1 Candidatus Zixiibacteriota bacterium | reverse complement strand
GTTAGTGAGGAACGGTTCCGTAATCTTGTCGAAAACGCTAAGGACATTATTTATTCAATGACTGCCGAAGGAATTTTCACATATATGTCACCACGCCTCAAGGAAGTGACTGGCTTTGAAGCTAATGAATTTATCGGTAAACCGGCCTACGAATTTTTCCATCCGGATGAAATCGAAAAATGCAGTGAATGGATTTGTAGCGGGATGCCAAAAGATGAAAATACAGAATCAGGTTTTGAGTTCCGCGGGAAAACTAAAGATGGAAAGTATCGATGGTTTTCCACCAGTGCCTCGCTTATTAAAGATAGCGAAGGTAATATCATAGAGGCCGTTGGTATTGCGCATGATATAACCGACATGAAAAAAGCAGTGAATAAAATTGAAAAGGCGAATCGGGAACTACGTGATGCCCAAACACAATTAGTACAGTCGGCCAAAATGGCATCATTGGGACAATTTGTTGCAGGAATTGCGCATGAGATCAATACACCTGTTGGTGCTGTTAGTAGTATGCATGATACGCTGGTTCGAGCGATAAATAGGCTTAAGGACAATATGCCTTCAAGTTTTGCTGATGATGCTAAAAACAAAGAGAAAATAGATTCTCTGATGAAAATCATTGATGATGCCAATATGGTCATTCAATCAGGAACCGAAAGAGTGACTACGATTGTTAAAAGATTGCGTAGTTTTGCCCGCCTGGATGAAGCCGATTTAAAAACGGTCGATATTCACGAAGGTATTGAAGATACACTAACACTGATCCATCACGAAATTAAACACAATATGACAGTGATAAAGGAATATGGAGACCTGCCGCAATTTGCATGTTTCCCGGGTAGGCTAAATCAGGTATATCTGAATATATTTAATAATGCTCGACATGCCATATCCGATAAAGGTGAGCTAAAAATTAAAACATATCAAAAAGATGATATGGTTTATATTGCAATCTCAGATAATGGAGATGGTATTTCCCCTGAAAATCTTAAAAAGATTTTTGACCCGGGATTTACAACAAAAGGCGTAGGGGTCGGTACCGGATTGGGATTATCGATTTGTTTTCAAATCATGAAAGATCATCATGGAGAAATATGGGTTGAAAGTGAACTGGGCAAAGGGACAACATTTTTTGTGGCATTCCCAACGAATCTTAACCAGATTATTGGAGCAAGTAAACAGGACAATTAAATATAGTGTAATTCTTGTTGATTGATATGATACAACCAGATCCGAAAAAAAAGAAATTCTCTATTGAGTCGATCCTCAGTATATTCACCGAATGTAGGTCGGGCGAGGGTGCTCTGGCCTTATTGATGACGCTCAATATTTTTCTGATTTTGACCTCATATCTATTGGCAAAAGTCCTCAGAGAACCTTTGATCCTATCCGGCGGTGGTGCTGAGATCAAAAGCTATGCATCGGCTATTCAAGTGATTTTATTAGTTGGAATTTTGAGACTTTATGGGTGGTTGGTGGCAAAATACGACCGGCGGAAACTTATTAATTATGTGACACTGTTTTTTGTTGGATGTATGATTGTCTTTTATTTAACGCTGGTTACCGCTGGACCATGGGGAGGTATTGTTTATTTTCTTTGGGTCGGGATTTTTAGTCTTGTTATAATCGCCCAATTTTGGTCCTATGCAAATGATATATATTCGCCTGAACAAGGTAAACGGCTTTTTGTACTTCTGGCTTTTGGTGCCTCGGCCGGTGGCGTTTTTGGACCGATGCTTGCCAGCGTAATAATTGATTTGGTCGGACTATACCAAATGCTTTTGGTGGCCGCCGGTATCCTGATTTTGAGTCTTTTCTTAACAAACTATATCGAAAACAGAATGACTAAAGCAAAGATCAATAGTTCAGATGTCAAAATACGACACGACAATGAAAAAGTTATCGATAAGAAGGGTGCTTTAAAAACGGTTTTTCGCAGTAAGTATCTTCTAATGATTGCGATTATGATTATGCTTCTGAACTGGGTCAATACAAATGGAGAATATGTTCTTGGAAAGATAGTTGAGAATACAGCTCAGGCGATTACAGATTCTGGAGGAAGCGAGCTTGAGGTAAAGCAATATATTGGGAAATTTTATTCGGAATTTTTCACCATTGTTGGTTTTGCGGGACTACTGTTACAGCTTTTTGCTGTCTCTCGAATAATAAAACTCCTTGGAATTCGGGTGGCAATTATGATTTTACCATGTATTGCTTTGGGCGGAAATCTGATTATGGCGTTATTTCCATTTTTGTCTTTTATCAGATGGTCCAAAACTGCGGAGAACGCAACTGATTATTCATTGAATAATACGGTTAGACATATTCTATTTTTACCAACAACAAAAGAAGAAAAATACAAAGCCAAAGTTGCTATTGATTCATTTTTTGTCAGGGCTGGCGATGTGTTGTCGGCGGTAGTAGTTTTTGCGGGAGTGACCTGGCTTTCATTTGAAATAACAGAATTTGCAATATTTAATGTATGCCTTGTTGGTTTATGGGTTTGGCTTGCGTTTAAAATTGGGAAAGAGAATCGTCGTTTGGAACAGGGGACGACTGAATGAAAAATCTCAATATCAAATATTTTGTATTTGTTATAATTATACTGATCTTTGCCAAGCATGAAGTTTCTTTGGCCCAACCAGCTGAAGTCGATACCACTCGTGTTCGCGATACAGAAAAAATTAAAAAAAGTTTTGGTGAGATTGTCGCGGATATCCCGGGAGAAATTATTAAATTTCCAGTAAGAACGCTGGAATTTATTTCTTATACAATAGCCTCGAATCCACCAGTCTCTGAAGCTACACGATTCTTCAACATGTATCAGGAGGTTAAGGATTATATCCCGATTGTAGGATACAATTATAATGCTGGATTAAAATTCGGCTTTGGCTTACGACGTCATAATAATATTATAACTGGTGATTTGGCCAAATTTAAATGGTATTACTCTATTTTTAATTATCAGTCTTATAAATTCCAATACAATAGTCTTGGCGCCAAATCAAAATTGGGTGTGAAATTGTATTTTCGATATAAAAAACGCCCACGTGAAAGTTTCTATGGTGTTGGTATGAATACCGATGAGGAAAAAGAAGCAAGTTATACTCTTGAAAATACCGAGTATAGAATTGATCTACCAATACAGCCTATTCATAATATATCTATTGGCATGTTTGGCGGGTTTCAGATTACTAATTTATATGATGGAAAACATGACGATGGCGAGGGAGATCTCGATATATTAATGTCAGATCCCGACTTTGGTCTTAAGACCGGCCGGTTGGATAATTCACGATATTATACATATGGGATTATCTTTAATTATGATAGTCGTAATAGTTTGGGACAGCCATCGCGGGGGAGCTTGATCCGCGCGGAATATATAAGATATGATGGAACAGGTCTATCAACCGATCTCGATTTCGATAAATATTCGATTGATTATCATCAATATATCAATATCTGGTGGAAAAGATTATTTGCACTTAGAATATTCTTACAAAGATTTGACGCTGATTTCAATGATACTCCGGCGGCACCAATATATCTTTTGAGTAATATTGGTGGGTCGGAGACATTACGCGGGTTCAATCCTGGGCGGTTTATCAATAACGATCTTGCATTTGCCGCAATTGAATATCGTTATCCGATTTTTGATATGACCGATGCCTTTTTGTTTTTTGAAGAAGGCAGAGTTTATGAAAAAATGACCGATGAAGCCTTTTTTAGAGGATGGAAATATTCTGCCGGGTTTGGATTGAGGATATGGAATTCCAAGAATCTAATTGGATTGACTCAGATAGCCTTTAGCGAAGAATCGTTTAGATTTTATTTTGAATTGGGGGCGCATTGGTAAACAGATCACAAATATCAAGTTTGATCCGAATTGGAATAATCGTTGTACTGTTTGTTTTCTCAGGATTGATATTGCAATCATGTTCAAGTCCACCGGCCCTGAATCCGGAAGAACCATATTGGCTGGATAATGATAAAAAACCAATTCCAGAGCCGAATTACAAAGAACCGAATTTAATGTGGATGACGATAAAGCGAACTTCATTTGATCAACTCAATGAAATTCTTGATATCGATAGAGATATTCGCAAAATAGCAGGAAACATGACCAAGGCAAAAAATGTGAATAGTCTCGAT
>JAAERC010000738.1 GCA_024230695.1 Candidatus Zixiibacteriota bacterium | reverse complement strand
CAGGGCGTCCAGCCAAAAGCAAAGGCCATACCGATAATAACGGACCCCAATATTCCAAATTTCTTTTGACCAGAATGAAATCTTTTTTCGTAATTAAGTGCCTTAATACGAATCAAGCCAGTTATATGAAGGCCAAAGAGAAAAATCAAAGCGCCGCCAACATAATTGAAATATTCCATATTGGAAGACAGCCATTGTCCGATAAACGAAGCTGATGCGCCAAGAGCAATAAAGACCAATGAAAAACCTATTACAAAAAATGTTGTATTTAACAGCACTTTGGAGAGATGCTTTTGCGCTTTCTCTTTGTCAGTTAAATCATCAAGCGATACTCCGGATATAAAAGAAATATAGCCCGGTATAAGTGGTAAAACACATGGTGATACAAATGATAGACCACCTGCCAAAAATGCACCTAAATAACTTACGCTACTCTCAAACACAATATCTCCTGTAATATTTTATTCTTAAACATTATAATGAAAACAATGTTCCCGCGCTACTGAATTATTTATGAATTATCTGACTGCTATTGACGGTTCTTTGAATTTTTTAACTGAGGAAGAAATTCCTTTATGATCCTGCTTATCTCTTCCTTGTTTATTTTTGCCATGAGCTGATCAACGATTTTCTGAGCAATAAAATCGGTCAGTTGATTAATATCCAACTCGATTTCAGGTGCAGGCTCTATCTTTTCAGATTTTGAACTATCTAATGATTTATCCGACTCAGGAGTTAATTGTTCCATTTCCTGCTTAAACTCAGAAATGAATTGATCGACTCCGCCTGATTTTATTTCAGGTTTATCAGTATCCTTCTTTTCTTTTGATGGCATAATCGGATTCATGCCGTCGGAAGTATTGGTCAATTGAATTTT
>JAAERC010000737.1 GCA_024230695.1 Candidatus Zixiibacteriota bacterium | reverse complement strand
GCTATTCCAGACAATCAGGAGGAGATTGCTCAAAACATCTTCCTGTTTGAGATTTCTGGCGGCAACCCTGATGATCTATTCAAGTTTATTACCGAGGATTATTCAAAAGCAAATCTTTGGGTTCAATTAAAAGAAGGCGATAATGAATCGGTCAAATCAGTTTTGGCTATGACCGATAAGTATATCGCAAACAATCCACCGCCATCTGAGATTACTTTCCAATGGGCTGGGCTTCCTTATATCAATGTTGTTTGGCAGGAAAAAATGGTCGGCGGGATGAGATCGGCATTATTGAGCTCCTTTGGGGTTGTCTTCTTAATGATGATATTCCTCTTCCGCTCACCACTTCTTGGCTTTATTTCGATGTTGCCGCTTTCAATTACAATTATGGCGATCTATGCGGCGATTGGATATATCGGCAAGCCATACGATATGCCGGTCGCGGTGCTTTCATCACTGACTCTGGGATTATCGATTGATTTTGCAATCCACTTTATAAAAAGAACCAAATATATTCATCGTCAAACCGGCAATTTCAAAGATACTTATCCACAGATATTTGAGAGTCTGGCTCGTGCTATCAGTCGAAATGTGCTTGTGATTGCAATTGGATTTGTGCCGATGTTTTTCTCAACACTAGTACCATATATAACGGTCGGATCGTTCTTCTTTGCAATCATGATGGTCTCAGGTGCGGTCACGATGTTACTGTTGCCATCGATCTTTATAATCACCCAGAAAAAGCTTTTCCCGGAGCACACTGTTGTTGCTCGGGCAAAAGAAATAATTGACACGGTAAAAAATTAATTTTAATAAGAATGGAGAATACGATGAAATTATTAAAAACAACATTACTGATGAGTATGCTATTTCTAATCAGCGTAAACTGGTCATATTCCAATGACGATCAAGCAATGGAAATTATGAAAAAATCACATCTGTCGATGTTTTATGCGGCTGATGATGGTATCGCCGAAGTTACAATGACGATCACCAACTCGCGCGGTAAGGAACGAATCAGAGAATTTGCGATGCTTCGCCTCGATCTTGAAGATGGCGGCAAACAGATGTATTATACTTATTTCAGAAAACCGCATGATGTTTCCCGTTTGACCTTTATGGTCCACAAAATGCCTGAGGCTTCCGATAATCGCTGGTTGTATGTTCCAGCAGTTGATCTGGTGAAACGAATTTCAGCCGATGATAAAGGTTCAAGCTTTGTCGGTTCAGATTTCACCTACGAAGATGTTTCCGGCCGTCATTGGTCCGAAGATAATCATACTATTGTAAAAGAAGATAAGCTTGGTGATAACGATGTTTATGTTATCGAATCAACCCCTATCAAAAAATACAAAGGCTTTTCCAGAAAAGTATCTTATATAGATAAGG
>JAAERC010000736.1 GCA_024230695.1 Candidatus Zixiibacteriota bacterium | reverse complement strand
TCAGGCTGATTACACCTGGCTTGTGATTGTTGGTCTTTTGACCTCAGTTGTCGCTCTTTATTATTATGCCAATGTTATCAAAATGATGTATTTCACAAAAGATGGTTCCGATATCAAAATTGATATTCATCCCGCCGCAAGGTTGGTGTTGGTGCTTGGCGTGATCGGCGTGATAATTTTTGGCATCTATCCAGAACCGGTCCTGAATTTGGCGATGGAATCAGCCGCCTTGTTTGCCATACCGTAAATGGCATCTTCTCCACATCATTTTTCTATTATTCAAAATTGTTTCCCGGGGCGCTTTATAATTTGTCCTGATTAGCCGAATATTATAATGAGTATAGTAAAATGAAATCTATTTATAAAATGGCCAAAGACATATTAAGACGACAGTTCCTTTCGGGAGTACTGGTCGTTGTTCCATTGATATTGACCTATGTTGTTCTTCGTTTTCTTTTTGATACTATTGACGGCATCCTTTCGCCGTATATAGTAGATTTGGTCGGTTACTCGATTCCCGGCCTCGGAATAATCTCAACAATTTTAATAATTCTACTGACCGGCTTTTTTGTCCGTTCGATTGTTGGAGCCTCGATTTATAAACGTGGCGATAATTTGTTGACAAAACTGCCGATTGTTAGGATATTTTACATGGCGGCTAAAAAGCTGATTGAAGCACTGGCTCAATCGAATAATGAGGCTTTTAAGGAAGTTGTGATGTTTGAGTATCCTCGAAAAGGAATCTGGGCAGTCGGATTTTTGACTTCAAAGATAAAATTTGTCAATGGAACCGAAAACGATCAATTAGAGCTGGTTGGTGTTTTTGTTCCATCTACCCCGACACCAGTTTCAGGGATTGTTATTTTTGCGCCACGAGAGGATATAATCTCGCTGGATATAACTGTTGAGGCTGGCTTGAAATTGATTGTTTCAGGTGGTATTGTTGCTCCGCCGGTAATTAGAAAAAGAGATCGATCTATTACGGAGGTATGATTTAGACCATGCGGTTAGGTAATTTGATTAAGGAAGAATATGTGATCGCCGACCTGCAGGCTACTACCAAAGAAGCAGCTATAAGCGAACTGCTTGGTTTACTAAAACAGGACAGTTCAGATATTAATGCCTTAAAAATCAGGGACCTGATCTTTGAGCGCGAAGAGATCGAGAATACTTCATATGGTCATGGTTTTGCTTTTCCTCATGCTCGAACCGATGAAGTCGATGATCTGATTATCATTCTTGGAATATCTAAAAACGGTCTGAAAGAAAACACTCCTGACAATGTTCCGTTGACCGTTGTTGTTGTTCTACTAACTCCGTCGCATATCTCAAATTTGTACCTACAGACACTTTCAGCATTTGCCACCTTTGCGCGCAATGAGGCTAACCTCGGTCTTCTAAATTCGGTCGATACAGCCGCCGATATTGTTGATATTATCTGGAAAAGCGCTGTCAGGGTTGAAAAGGAACTAACCGTTAAAGATATCATGCGCCGTAATATCGCCACCGTGACCCCCGAGGATTCATTAAAACATGTTGCCAATATGATGTTTAAACATCGCCTTTCGGCGATGGCAGTTGTTGATGAAAACTATAATCTGATGGGGCAGATCTCTGATAAAGATCTGATCCAGGCCGCCTTGCCTGATTATAAGAGTTTGATAAACAATTTGAACTATGATTCCGAGGTCGAACCGTTTGAGGAATTACTCAAAGATGAAGACAAAATCAAAGTTTCTCAGCTTTATAAAACCGATCATGAACTTACCACGCTGGACACACGGATAGTTGAGGTCGCCGCTTTGATGATTTTCAAAGATTTCAGACGTGTTTTTGTTGTCTCCGACGATGGCAAACTTATCGGTATCTTACTGCGCAAAGATATTGTCAACATGATCATCCGCGGGTAGTTGTTTTTATTCCCCAAATTCTATCATAACCTTAATCCCAATCATCTATTGACAATTATAGAAAAATTTGTATCTTTTGCTCGGAGACAGATTAAACAATCATCTCTATTTTTCGTCATAGTTCTATAGTTAATATTAGGGTGGGGACGGGAAAAGTGAAAATATATTTTAAAATATTAATCTTTTATCTAATTATGTTTGTTCTTTCGGCCGCTGGAATTTTGGGCCGGACAAATATTGAGTGTAATCAAATGTTACCGGATAGCTTATCGGTGCCGATTTCAAAAGGTGATAATATACAATTAGTATTTCCGGATAATCGTTTTCCAAGCACTCATGGTTATCAATATACTGACGAGATCGCCTCATCTTATAATAGTTTTGGCGCATTTGGCGTTAAATCAGATGGAATGATTAGTTTGGGTTATCATCACCCAGCATTTATGACGCCCAGGGACGGTTATCAGGAATATCTTTATGTCGGATCATTATGGATTGGCGGGATAATTGGTGACGATACTTTGGTTTCAATTGGTAATGATGGTTGGATAACTCGGGACGGTGAATATTATCCCGCCGGATTCCCCAAGGGCAATGGTGTGACTGATGATTTATCACCGGCAGATTATTCTATGCATGCTGAGTATTTTGACACATTGATATTTGAAGGTCCAGCCTATTGGCCGGTCTGGATTGACCCCACTCCATTGAATATTCGGATTGGTCTGCGCAGTCATTCATGGTTTGATGCACCCAATAGTCAGACTATTATTTATGATATGGTCATAACTAATATTGGCGAGGAAACTATTAACAAAGGCAGAGTTGGTCTGTTTTTTGACAGCGATGTGACCGATTATAATTATATGTATAACGGCTTTAGGGATGATATATCTGGCTCGATCCGCGATAGAGGAATAGCTTATACGATAGATAATGATGGCGACCCAATCGATGGGCTATTTGATGAAAAGAGTTCTCCCACCAAAATATTGGCGGTGAAATTCATTGAATCATCATTTGAACCACAAGACACAATTTTTAATTGGTGGATTACCAGCTCTGACGAGAATATCAATTTTGGGCCAAGGCAAAAAGGCACCGATGAAGATCCATATCGCGAATTTTATTATGGTGATCCGGGGCATCCATATGATGATTTGGAAAGATTTTATCTTCTAAGTCATCCTGAATGGGACTACGATCAAGTACAAACTGCATCAATTGGTTCTGAGAATCCGATCTGGATGGAACCTGACTCACAAAATGTAGGTGATATAACCGATGGCGGTGATACGCGGTTTTTGCTTTCGATAGGCCCGGTTGATATTTATCCTGATTCATCGATTCGAGTTCTTTTTGCTACTTTCACCGGCGAAGATGTGCATACCGATGTTAACAATCTTGATAATCTGCCTTTTGATCCTGATCAATATCTTGCCAATCTTGATTTCAGCAATGTCTTTAAAAATTCCGATATATCCGATTCGCTAGGTCAATTACTCTTAAATCCACTTAACCCTGTGAACGGCCTCAAAGTTGATTATCATGATAAAGATTCGGCGATAATTAAATGGGATCCATGGGTGTTTGGTGGTGATGGAGTTGATGGCTATGAGATATATCTTTCAAAAGTCCCGTTTGACCAATTGCCTTATCCTGGAGTAATTCCACCCTGGCTGGAGCCGGAAGAAATGATCCATTACGCCAGTATTGACAATATCAACCAATATACTATGACCGATATAAATATAAATAAAGCGTATTTTGTAAATGTCGCTTCCAGATCAAATGGAGTTATCGGTGATCCCGGTAAATCAATAATTATTTTTGATAGTACCCGTGCCCCGGCTCCTATTATAAAACAGGATTATGTTTTTGGTTCAACCGGTGATGAGGTGACTATTGAGTGGGAAATTGATAATAGATGTAGAATCGATCATTATAATGTTTATAAATTTGATTCTATTGGAGTGAGAAGTTTTCCATTTCATGCATATTATCGGGACACATGGCATCCATACTTACCGCTCATTGATTCATTTTTTATTGAAAATAAAATGTACTATTATTGTGCCAAAGAAATTTATGACCAGGTTGGCCGCAATGCCCGAAGTTATACTGATTTTTCGGTTGACGATGGATCGGTTTATGTGATTTGTTCTGTTGATAATGATGGTTTTGAGTCGGATTTCTCCGAGTCGATTACTTTTCATACCCACACCCCTCCGAATAGAGAAATTCTTCTAATAACAGGCGGCTCTTGGTTTTCCGATGCCCGAGTTGATACTGTGATTAATTTTTATAATACAGCTTTAGATGGATACGATTATAAAATTGCTGATTACTCATTTGATACTCTTCCACTGGAATGTTATGGAGAACACCCTATTGATTGCCTTGACTGGCGCGATCTTGAACCATACAAATTTGTAATAATGGATTCGCCCATAAACTTTGATTTGTTCAAACCTTGGAGTGAGGAAAAATATTATCCACTAACTAAATATATTCTTAGTGGCGGGCAATTTGTTTATTTTGGGATGTTTTATAATATGCTTGGGACGTATAAGATAAATTTTCAGGAATATAATAATGCTTTTGTAGAACGGTTTTGGGGAATTGATTCAATATTTAATTTGCAGTATAGTTTTTACAAGGACTCCTATACTCCCAAACCATACATTGATACAGTTTCCGGATTTATTCAAGCTGAGTCAATTCTTCCTGAAGCACCCGATATTGATTTTGATACCTCGCGATATCCTTTTCCTGACTATATAGATAATTTTTGGCCAAGAGGTACTGCACCCGGATCGGCCGCTTTTGTTGTTAACAATAACGGCCAAACGACTCATCTGTATCGCTCTAAATATCCCGAGACCTCGAGAGCCGAAGGGTACCCGGTGGGTGTTAAGACTGTCACCAATGAAGCAACAACTTATCTGTATGGATTCCATCTCTGGTATATGGAACCCAATGATGCCCGTGAATTGATTAATTTTATAACCAGTAAAATTCCAACTGATATAAACGATATAAACGAACCTGTCATTCCTAAACAGTTTGCGTTAAGCCAGAATTATCCTAATCCCTTTAACGCATCTACTCAAATTAAGTATTCGCTACCGTCAAAAAGTGATGTATCGATTTCGATTTATAATATTCTCGGACAGAGAATTAATTTGATAGTTAATGAGGAACAGCCGGCTGGAAGTTATTCTGTTAATTGGGATGGGACTGACTCAAATGGGCGACCGACAGCATCTGGGATTTATTTGTATCAGATCAAAACCGGTGGTTTTATGAACACAAAAAAGATGGTTTTATTGAAATAATACAAATTTGTAGGTCGAAATCCCATGCGGTTTCGACATTTTTCTAAACGCTTTCCCCACCAAAGCAATGTTGATTTTATCTGTATCTATTTTGTATATGAAAAATAATATAAATAATAAATTGAGATTGCCGTGTCATACATCTTCCGAGCACAAAAATGCGAGAAAACACTAAAACGGAAAAGCAAACCCATTTTGCTGTAACGAAATGAAACATATATAATTATAGAGAATTTTTATAGTCATTTAACATTGTTGGTACAAATATTGATAGTAAAATTGTAACTGAAATAAGGCTATATGACCCATACTTTAGAGTGGGTTTCGTTCTACGCAAGGCGTATCCTGGATTTTCACGGGAGTGCCGTTGGAGAATAGGCATTTGGCAATAAAACTTTTTATATGCAAAACGATATCCACCGGTGGTGGCCTATTTTCGCTGTAATTTTATGGAGGTGATGAAGTTATAAGGGATTTTTGAGATTCCGTCAGGAAAGGGTTCCTGACGGCGCAAGAAATATAGAGTCGTTGACTCCCCGGTCAATCTGAAGATCAACCGGGCACTGGAAAAAATTCCATAGTTTGCTTCTAAGTAGCGCATTGTATCAGGCGAAGCGCCCCATGATATGGGTGCCCCACAGCTTGTTATAAATCCTGAGATTATCGAAGGGCTGTGGGTTAAATGATTGGAATACTAATCTATACGTAGAGATTATCCTAATAACCCGGTCAATCTGAAGATTAACCGGGCACATCTGGCACACGTTGTGTGCTATTTTATTTCCATCGGGACTTTGAATATCGGACTTCCGAGACTGTCGAGCGGGACATCAAATTCCTTGTCACTGCCGACAATCACCATCGCGATATTATCCAGATCGAGATACTTCTTGGCGACCTCATTACACTTATCTAATGTAACCGCTTGATATTGCACCAGATCTTTTTG
>JAAERC010000735.1 GCA_024230695.1 Candidatus Zixiibacteriota bacterium | reverse complement strand
TTTAAGTGTGCCTGAAGATTTTGAATTGGCTCGGAAGATTTATGATACTATATATGATAAGGTAATTTCGCTTGGTGGTTCTACTACCGGTGAACACGGCGACGGCAGGATACGTTCCGGGCTTTTGAAAAAATTGTATGGTGATGATATCTTTAATATCTTTAGACAGATAAAAGATACGCTTGATCCTGATATTACTTTTTCATCTGATTCAGGTTTGGATGTAATTGATTTTACGGAAAATATAGATTATAAAAAATTGGAATCATACTGCGCCGCTTGTGGTAAGTGCAATGGTTATTGTCCAGCTTATGATATATTTCGCCGCGAGGATTTTTCTCCACGGGGATGGCTGAGGATCTTGAATCATTCTAAAAAATCTAATTTATCGAATAAAGAAATTGATAAGTATCTCACGTTCTGTTTGAACTGCAAAAACTGCGCTACCGTGTGTCCGGCGGGAGTTGATATTGCAGGCGAGATACTAAAACACCGCTCTGATAGTCCTTCAATCATAGCGAAAACAGTTGCCACATTTTCTGATAATAAGACTTTATTGAATTTATCACTTAAAACTGGCGATGTTTTTAGACCGCTTACGAAACGTTTGGATAATATTCCTGAACCGGCGTCGAAAAATCTTCGCCAAAGGTTCAAAAAGAGAATATCTGATACTGGGGAGGTCGCGTTTTTTCATGGTTGTGCCGACAATTTATTCAGATCAAATGTAGGCGAGGCTGTCTTTAAAGTTTTTGATTTCCTGGGGATAGATATCGCTATACCGGAACAAAAATGTTGTGGTCTTCCATATGAAATTTATGGCTTAAGAGATAATCTAATTAAAAAGGCCAAATATAATATTGACCATTTGAATAAATTTAATGCCGTAATTACCGG
>JAAERC010000734.1 GCA_024230695.1 Candidatus Zixiibacteriota bacterium | reverse complement strand
TTCCACCAACTCCGATGGTAACGCGGCACAATTTACACTCACAAAAGGACCATCCGAATTCAGACTGTGCTGATGTATCATATTGGCGACAAGTTCTTTGCCAGTACCATTTTCACCGAGGATCAAAAAGCGTGAGGTTTTGGGGGCCGAAATAGAAATATCGGTTTTTAGTTTTATCATTTTCGATGAATTACCGATCAAATCGCCATACAAAAGCGAAGAAAGCCGCTCTTTTTCAATATTTAGCTTATTCTTTTTCGAAACATTTTCAATTGTAATCAATACTCTATCAAGCGAAATCGGTTTTTCGATAAAATCATATGCCCCGGCCTGAATCGCTCTGACGGCGGTGTCAATATCGGCATGCCCCGATATCATAACAACCGTCTGGTTGCTGTTGTCTTTTATTATTTTCTCTAAAAGCTCAACACCATTACCATCGGGTAGAAGAATATCAAGAAATATTAAGTCAAAATCTGATTTGGAAAACTGTTCACCCTGGTGATAATTGGCCGCTGTCACCACCGAATGAGAACGCCTTTCTAATGCCGATTTTAATGAGCTTCGGATATTTTCTTCATCATCGATCACCAATATTTTGGCCATATCTTATAAAGGCAGATTTATCTCGACTCTGCCGCCTTCCTCTTCTTTGTTAAAAATCGTTATCGTTCCGCCATGATCGTGTACTATCCGGGCTGATATCACCAATCCCAGACCCGATCCGTCCTTTTTCGTTGAGGAATAAGGTTTAAAATGCGAATCAATTATCTCCTGTGGAAACCCGGGGCCGGTATCATCCAGACAAATCAGCAGACCATCATTGGTATCAGCAAATGTTACATTTACTTTAGTTTCGGGCGATGATTCTAATCCGTTTTTAATCAGATTAATTAAAAGCTGTTTTATTTTCTCGCCATCAAGTTTGGCATTAGTATGATTACTGCTGTTTGTAATTTTCAAATTTCCTGAATCGATATTTTGCTGATATAATGAAGCAATACTTTCAACAATTGATTTTATTTCAGTTTCAACGATTTTCGGAGGTTCCATACGGGCAAACTTAACAAATTGATCAAGAAGTTTTATTAGCCTGTTAATCTCGATCTTAATAACAGTTGTTGTCTCATCAATTGTTTTGTCAAAGTCCGGAAGTTTCTCATAGTATGAGCGTCGGAGGTCGTCGATTGAAATCGCAATCGGCGTTAATGGATTTTTTACCTCATGCGCAATTTTTTGTCCCATCTCTTTCCAGGCGGCTATTTTTTCGGTAGTGGACAGATCATCAAGCGTTTTTTGAAGTTTCGATTTCATTTCTGTAAAAGAGTCGGCCAACTGCGAAAATTCTCCCTCCTGATATGCCATCACCGGAGTTGAAAGATCACCTTCGGATACTTTTTGGGTCGCGTCAATTAGATTTACGATCTCCTTTTTTGTTTGTCCTGTTATATAAATCCCAACCAGAATAGCCAAAAGAACTGAGGCAAGAGCGACTACGCCTGTAATTCGCAGTAATGAAAAGAATATCGGTTTTTGTTCGGCGATATCAAATTTAGCCAAAAGAATATATTTGGATTGTTTACTTCCGGATAAAATCGCTACCAGACTATCCTGATTAGCCATATGAAACAGGCCACCTTTTGATAGATTTACATATTTCGTATAATCCGGCTCTGAGTCCTCGGCAAATAATAGTTCAATATCGGCCTGTAACAGCTGTCCTGTTAACAAA
Organism: Candidatus Zixiibacteriota bacterium; assembly: GCA_024230695.1. Next base: position 5,040 of record JAAERC010000734.1, on the reverse strand, counting down.
ATCAAATTTGAATCGATATATTTTGATAAATACAAATAGTAATTGTTTTCGATAGGTACAAGAAATCCCAGAACGGCAAACCGTCCGTTCATGTCATATTCAATATTTTCAAAATATTGGGTGCTATCAGAATTATTACTTATATTGGGAACTTTTATAACCTCACCGATAAGCCCCGGTCGATGAGCGCTGGCTTGCACTATATAATTTGAATCAACAATTTCTATAATATCGAATATTTTACGGGATGAAGATAAATCAACTTGTTGTTTTCGATTTGATTTTATCAACAGTACCGCTCTTTTGATATCATCGGATTGAGATAACTCGATTGCTTTACTTGAAAGATCGTTCAAATAAGAGTTATAAAGTTCATTAAAATGATTAAGGCTTTCATAAGTTTTTTCGCCGCCAAGTTGTTCGTACTGCTTGATTGAATAAAAATAAATCACCGAGACGATCAATAACGACGGCAGAATCGCTATTAATAAAAGATACAATCTGGTTTTGGTTGTTGAACTCACCGGTCAGCTCCGGCAATTTTTTGAGGCAAAATAACTTTTCGTAAATTACTCAAGTCCATAAGGCCGTTATTATCAAAGGCAAATCCTTTGAGGTTATCGGATGACCTAAAAAACAGCGATGGTCTCAATAATGGAAAAACACCAATATCTTCTATAAGAGGACGCTGAACCCGTTCTGGAAGATATATCTGACTGGTCATATAGGTGACGGTCTTATAATATTCAAGAATATCCAATAACTCTAAGAATGTATTATTGGTATCTTTATATTCTAACAAATCGCTCTCAATAAATGTAAGAATAGAATAAAACGGATCATATAACGAAACAAACTTCAGATTGATGTCAGCCTTGTCATTATCTTCTGTGAATCTTGTTTTAATCCGATCACGACTGAGGACATCGGCAAAATACTGTCCTAATTTTTCCAAAGACTCGTTCTGTAATTTAATAAATATTTTCTTAGGTTTTTTATCCATATAGTTTAGAAGATTTCTTCCGTTTTCCGGGTTATATTCATACATTCTTTTGAATTTTCTTAAACATGGAAACAAACAATTTTGAACTGTTACATTATCACCATCAAATAAAGTCGATATTCTTTCTGCGTTAAATCGGTAGTATAGTGATGTAGTTAAAAAGGCCTTGTTATTCACTGGTTTCGATATATTAGGAATCATCGCCACATAAAATGGTGCCGGTGTACTAATTGATGTTTGGCCTATATGCGATCTGTTTTCAGCATTATATGATATGTATGCATCAATAATTCCTGCTTCAAAATCCCATAACATTTTCATTTCGGAATCATAATGATGAGTATGGAGAATGTTACCATATTTAGATTCGCCAATACGTGCTGAATCACTCGACAATGTCACCGATATAATTCCCGGAAAATTGGATAATGAACCATATGGTATACTTTTTAGAATACCTATTTTAATAGGTGTAAGGCTGTCAATTGCTGCCGGTTGAATATACGCAACAAATGAATCTATATTGATTGTATCAGAAATATTATCTATTTGGTAACTGTATGAGACGCCCGGATATGATGCCTCGATGAGACCTTTATATAATGTATCATTTGATTTAATTATAATATATGAACAATCCTGAAATATATTTTCTTCAACACCAGTCGCAAAATAGAAACGATCCATTTTTTTCTGAATAATTTCCGTATTGATTTTCTCAACTTCATCGGCCAAACATAAACCAGAGCCGAAAATCATTAAAAATATAAATATTAAAAAAGTAAGTCTCATATTCATTATACACATAAAGAAGCATTCATATGTTCAATTTAATCTAAATAACAGCGGGACTGCAAGATATACAAGGTTTTTTTGTCTTTATCGCCCACTGTGTCATATTTGCCAATATAAATAGTTGATTATCATAATGTTACCAATGGTTTTGCCATTGTGTCAATTATGACACGGTTTATTGCCAAATATTAGTCATTCAACTAACATAACTTATTCTCTAACAACACTATATGTTTTTGGCACAAACTTTGATAGTTACTTAAATCAGAAACCACTAACCGAAAGGAGACATAAAATGTCAAAAAGAATTAACACTCAAACACTCGGAGCTGTCCTAATGATCGCAATGGGACTTCTTTATGGATGCTCTGGCGGTGAGGATACCGGTCAGTTCTCGGCAGTGAAACAGGCTGTCGATACCGCCGCGACCCAAATTGCAGAAGATTTTGTCGAAGCCAGTTTCGCATCTGTTACACTCGATAAAAACTTTGTTGAAGCACCCGAATTACTTTCTGAAAAAACTCCAGGAGTTAATGAAATCATAATCTATGATTCGGTTCTTTATGCGGCAACTAATGATGGTGTTATTGCCTACAATTTTACTGATCAAAGTACCGGTTGTATTGGCAACGGCAAAACATTCAGATCACTGGCGTTTCATGATGGCAATTTATACACTGCCAGCGACAGACTATATATCATCAAGGATAATATGCTCGAACCGGTGGCGCTTGAATTTGAAGGTCAAATAACTAATTTATTAAGTGATTCAAATCGGCTATTAATCGGCACCGATCAGGGTCTAATCAGTAAAGGGTTGATCAGTGAAGAATGTCTGCTTGATGATGTTAACATTACCTGTATGACCTTTGATAATAATGGTCTTTGGGTTGGAACCGATGGTCAAGGTCTTTTCAGGTGGGATGGAGATCGGTTCCTGAAGCGCCATCTTGTTCGTGATACAACAATTTTCGATTATGTTTACGACATCGCTTTTAACCATGATCATCTTTTTGTCGGCGCCGCTACAGGATTTTTTGTTTATGACGGTGGACGTTGGGAACACTGGACCGACGAGATCGGGATGCCATCGAATATTGTAAATTCAATTGACGCCTCTGATTGGATGGTTTATGTCGGAACCGATAAGGGAGTAATTTCTTATTTCGACAAAAACCTTTATCCGGTCAGGAAATTTGAAACTATGCCGGCGGACGTTGTTCGGCTGATGGGGAACAAGGTGATCGCCGCCGATGAGAATGGAGGTATATTTGTAAAACGAGGTTATTCTGTCAGAACACTGATAGAACCGGTAAAAAAAGAGAATACTGAGGTTTTTACGCAGGCGGATAGTGATATCTAAAAATATTATTACTGTTCTCTAAAATCACTCCTTCGGATATTAGTTTATTCGGGGGAGTTTTTTTATTGGATTTAAGTTTTATATTTTTTGAGCTATTGCATGTGACTGTTTGACACAATCATTCAAACCGATTCCATAGTAAGCATTGCCGGTAATAAAAATATTCTCAAACATATTAAGTTCGGTTTCGATTCTGTTCATTACATCACTATGTCCGATTTTGTACTGTGGGATGCCATTTTTCCATCTATAAATTGATGTGATCTCCGGTGCCGCCTCAATTCCAATAATAGAATCCAGATCTGATTCTACCTTACTAATAAGGTCCTCATCGGATAGCTGAAGCGATTCGTGATCCCCATCCCCGCCGATCATCGTTCGAAACTGCGCATGATCTTTTGGGGCACGTTCGGAAAATATTGATGATGTCCAGATCGAGCCGAGTATCCTCTTGTTTTCTTTTTGGGGGACAAGAAAACCGAATCCCTCTAAAGGATGTTCCACATTTGATTTCTGATACCCCTGGCATACAACCGCGATTGGCGCATATTCTATTTTTGCAAATGATGCAGATAAATTTTCAGAGAGTTGTTTTGTTATTTGGGCGGCAACATACGATGGAGTCGCGATAATAATATGTTTGGTCCGGATATTTTGACTATTTTCAAAATTTATTAGATAATTTGATTCTTCTTTAATAATCGATTTGACCGGTGTATCTAATTGAACTAAGTCTGAATAGAGTTCCATAAATCGTTCGATTATACCATACAGTCCACCTCGAACAGATGTTAGACGGCCGCCCGGACCTCCCGGCCCACCGGACTTCTTACCCTCGGCTTTGGCTTTCTTTGCCTTTTTTATCATCGCTTTGAATAATGAACCATACTCTTTTTCCATCTCGGCCATAATTGGGAAACATGATTTTAGTGATAACCTTTCAGCCAAACCGCCAAAAATCCCGGAAACCATCGGTTGGATAAGATAATCGGCCGCCTCTTTTCCCATATGTCGTTTTGCGAAATCGTATAATGATTCGTCAGGAATATCACCAAGCCCGGGGCTAAACGGTTCCATCATAACTCGTAATTTCCCGCGTAAGCTTAGAATATCAGATGAAAGAAATTTTGGTGGCGATATTGGTACCTCGCGAAGTTTCCCTTTTCGAAGAATAAACCTTTTTTCCGCCTTTTCATTGGCTCTTTCCAAAAGATCGGTCAAACCCAATTGGTCACATAACTCCAATGTTAATGGTTCACGATCAAGAAAACCATTGGGACCATGATCAAAACTGTATCCATCGATATAGTCGGTTCCGATAGTACCACCCGGTTTTGAATCAGATTCATACAATCTGATATTCAACTCCGGATTTTTTCGCCTTAAAAAATGAAGAGCCGAAAGCCCGGAGATTCCGCCACCGATTATAACAACATCAAGTTGTGACATTTTTATCAATAACTCCTTTGATTAAATCAACCAGAACATTGGTGAATTTAGAATCATCGTTAAACATCGGCATCCGTCTGATGCGGTTCGCCGCCTTTGCACCAAGTTTTTCTATTAGGTCAATATCAATTTCATACAATGTCTCGATATGATCGCAAACAAAACTTACCGGAACAACAAAAATTGATTTCCCCTCATTCAATAAGCGACGTGCGGTCTCAATTGTATCGGGCCCGACCCAGTTAACAGGACCGGTTCGACTCTGATACGAAACATAATGTTCCCGACTATCAGCCGCTAACATAGCCGTAGTCTTGATCTGTTCAACATATGGGTCACCGGCATCAACAAACTCCTGCGGTAAAGCATGCGCCGAAAAAAGCAGAACTTCATTTTCTTTTTTGTTAATGTCGATATATTCTCGAAGAAG
>JAAERC010000733.1 GCA_024230695.1 Candidatus Zixiibacteriota bacterium | reverse complement strand
TGCGAGTGACTGGGAAATAGAGATAAAACGATGTCCCCTTCGGCCAAGTGTCAGCAGTTGTTGATTAATATCAGCGATCTTTTGTGATATCTTCCACCATTTTTATAACATCCTTTATTGCGATAGATAATTCCGCATCCTTGTTATCTAATATTATCGGTATGCCTTTATCTGCCTTTTTTCTGGCCTCGATGTCGATTGGCAAAGCCCCCAGAAATGACACTTTTAGTTTTTCTGCTCTATTCTTCCCACCTCCTGTATCAAACAGATCAATTTTAGTACCACATTCGGGACATTTAAATCCAGACATATTTTCAATAACTGCAATTTTAGGAATCTTTAATTGTTTAGCAAGATTTATTGCCCGCACAGAATCTATAAGTGATATCTCCTGCGGAGTGGTTACGATTATTGCCATCTCTGGATCCATTTGTTGGGTCAAAGTAATCAATTCATCACCAGTACCGGGAGGAAGGTCAGCAAGAAGAAAATCTAATGCCCCCCACTGTACTTCACCAAGAAACTGGAATAATAATTTTGATCGCATTGGACCGCGCCAAGCAATCGGCTCATAATCAGTAACAAAATTTGCGGCGGAAATAACTTTCACATCATGACATATCGGTGGGATTAGCTTATTGTTCCGGCCGTATGGCTGGTCCTGTAGTCCCAACATTTTGGGTACATTAGGACCAGTTATATCGG
>JAAERC010000732.1 GCA_024230695.1 Candidatus Zixiibacteriota bacterium | reverse complement strand
TTAAGCAGGTATCAAAATAGTAACAATCAGCCGTTTGTCAACTAATTATCGACAGTGGCTGTTTTATTTGCATTCTCATTACCTCGATACCAACTGAATAGAAGGGCCGGAATAATAAGAAGAATAATATAATAATAAACGATCTGATAACTTCCAACAAATGCTTTAATGGAATCAGAATTGATTAAAACATTCCGACTCTGGAAAAATTCAAAGAGAGCCATTGATATCCCGACCCCCAAGGCAAGTCCAAGTGTCCGGGTCGCGGCATTGATTCCCGCGGCTATTCCGAGAGACTTTTTTCGTGCTGATCCCATAATAACAGACGTATTGGGAGTAATAAACAATGCCATCCCGGCTCCCGGCAGAATCAGGGTGAGCACTATTTGAAGAGAACTGGTAGCGGCAGAAAGATATGTTAAAAAATATATCCCCATCAGCATCAACAAGATACCAAACGTTGAAACATACCGAGACTCGGTTTTATCAGATAAATAACCGGCAAGCGGTGAAATTACAAAACTACAAATTGGAATTACCATCAGGAATAATCCAACCTCATGCGGTTTTAATAATTTTACATGCTCAAGAAAAAATGGCATCAATATTGTTATTGAAGCCAAAGAGATAAAAACGAGAAACATCGCTAAGGTCGAAAATGTAAAAACGCGGTTTTTATATATATCAAAGCCGATAAGCTGTGTTTTTGGATTCCTTTCAAAATAAATAAAAAGACCAATTAATAATATTGA
>JAAERC010000731.1 GCA_024230695.1 Candidatus Zixiibacteriota bacterium | reverse complement strand
TGAGGTCTGATAAAACCGATAATCATATAAAATGTTGTGGTTTTCCCAGCACCATTTGGCCCCAAAAGCCCTACTACCTCGCCCGACTTTATTTCAAGCGAAACGCCATTAACGACAGTAGCTTTCCGGTATTTTTTGACTAAATCAATTGAACTCAGCTTGCTCATCTTCATATAATATAATATGAGTTTTATACAATACAACATTATTTTATTATTTCAGCATAATATTTGCTAAAACAATAGAAATTAACTATTTTGGGCTGATTTGAAAAATGAAAATAAGTAATATTGAGGTAAAAAGAATGAAAACAATGGTTATTGTTTTTTCAGTTTTGATGATTTTGGTCATTTCCTGCTCGTTATTCCAAAAAAGTGGAGATCAGCTATTTAATAATGGTCTGGAATTATTAGAAACCGGCGATTATTATGGTGCCATAGAGACATTTGACAAAATTGACTCTCTCTATCCCGATTCACCTTATGGATACTTTGGGCGGGCAATAGCTTTTGAGAAAGATAGACGTTACATCGATGCTTTGAATGCATATTTGCGTATTCAAGTGATTGATAAGGATTTTGTTCCAGGTTTAAAAGCACTGATCAGTCTTGCCAGCCGAACAGGTCGCCCGGATCTGGCTTTGGGTATTGCCTCACAATACCGAGAGCTTGAGGATGATTCTCTAACATTGATCGCTCTGAATGCTGAATTACTTCTTAATATTGGTGAGTATAAATTAGCCCGCGATGAGATTGTCAAAATCACTTCCGGCGTCCCAAGTAATCCGATACAACATCTGTTTTATGCCAAATTGTTATTACATGAAGGTGATTTTGAAACAGCTCTGGATCATTGTTCACAAGCTCTTGAATTAGATGGTGGAAATATTGAGATTCTTCTGGAAATCGCTTCTATTTATGCCAGTATTAGTCATTATGATTTGGCGGCCAAATATTTAAAAACGGCATTGGATGTTGAATCTATTGATTATTATCAAAAGGCTGATATCGCCGAGGTATTTCTGGATATGAATTATCTTGCCGATGTTTATCAAATAGTGGATGAGTTGGAACAGGCATCTTTTCAAAATAATATTGTATCTTATTTAAAGACGAAACTTTTACTGGCCAATAAACAGGCAATTTGGGCCAAGCAATATTATTCCAAAGCGATAGCAAGAAATAAGATGACACCGGCCCAACAGATATATATGGCAGATGTTAAATTTGAAAGCAGAGATATTCAAGGGGCCAAAATGGCCATTGAACATGCAGATCAAATTGCCGAAGCAGAAAGTTTTCATATTGGGCTTCGTAATGAATTGACCCTGAAAAAGCCTGAATTATTCCTGAAAATTTGGGATTGGAGAAGCGCTGAAGGTATTTTTGTTCCTTTAGAAGGCATGCTTCCAATGGATTTTGAAACAATATTTTTGAAAGCCTGGATGAATTTGATGGCCAATAGAAAAGACGCGGCATTTGAATCGATTTCCAGACTTGAAATATTGGTGAAGGACAACTCACCCAGATTGGCGAAATTCGGCAAACTTTATCTTAATGTTGATTCATTGGAGACAGCAGAGAAATATTTTGATCAGGCGCTGATTAATGATAAAATCAATATTGACGCGATATTTGGTAAAGTCAATATCCTGAAAAGAGAAAAGAAATATGCTGCTGCTATTGATTTCCTTAATAAACAGAATCAATTAATTCTAAGCAATCCAATATTATATCCAGAACTGGTTTCTATATATAAAGAAAGTGGCGAGCTAAAAAAGGCTCGTGATTTTGCATATACGCTTATTAAAAATGCCCCCGGAGATATTGATAAATATATTTTGGCTATTGAGCTGGCCAGAGAAGATGGTTCTTTGGAAGATGTTGGATCAATTGTAAAAACCTGTCTTGAAAATAATCCTGATAACGGCTATGCCATGTTATTGTCCGGTGAGTATTATACTGAAATCTCTTCCTTTGATAAAGCCGAAACACAATTTCAGTCGGCAGTTTCTACCGGAATAATGACATATGATGCTTATTACCGGCTTGGCTTGTTATTAGAAAAAAAGGGAGAGATTGATTCATCCTTTACATATTTTAAGAAATCGGCGGCGATAAATCAATTTTTTGGTAAGCCTTATAGTCGTATGGCGGCGATAATGATAAATCAGGAAAATATTGATAAAAAATCATTGGCTACATTGATGAATTATGTCAATTTGGCTCATTGGGGCGGCATAAATCCTGATGATTTTATTACAAAAGGTCGTGGTCAAGTAATTCAAACCAAATATTCGCAGGCAAAAATAAGTTTTGATAAAGCGCTTGAAGCGGATCCAAATAACCCAGTGTATAACTATTATGTGGGGATGAACTATATCAAACTTGATTCGCCCAAAAAAGCCAAAACATATTTGAATAAAGCAATCAAAAATGGCCTGAGTGGCGAATTAAAATCTAATGCGGAGAATTTATTGAGCGGATTATAGAATTTGAAAAACATAAAAAAGGCGGTAGAATTTCTACCGCCTTTTTTTTGTGATAAAATTGTACTATGCTTTTCCGGCGGAGCCGATCACATCCATTTTATTCATGATGACTTTTTTGACTTCCTCACGAGCCGGTCCAAGGATCTTGCGAGGGTCGAATACTTTCGGACTGTTGGCAAGTGTTTCGCGAACCGATGCCAGCCACGCCAAACGTAAATCAGTATCAATATTGATCTTATTGATACCGAGGCTTATTGCTTCGCGATAAGCTTCATCAGGCACACCTTTGGCACCGGGAAGTTCGGCACCATACTTGACCGCCTTTGCCACTATGTCCTGATCGACACCACTGGCACCATGCAGAACAAGAGGTATTCCGGTTCTTTTTTTAATATCGGTGATTCGATCCATCGCCAGTTTAGCTTCAGATTTAAATTTGTACGCACCATGACTGGTTCCGACCGCAACAGCGAGAGCATTACATCCCGAACGTTTCACAAAATCCTCGGCTTGCGCCGGATCTGTCAGGAAGGCATCTTTTTCATCAACATCGACATCATCCTCAATTCCACCAAGACGCCCCAATTCCGCTTCAACACAAACGTTTTTTGGTTTGGCCATTTTAACGACTTCAGCGGTCATTCGGATATTTTCTTCAAAATCTTCATGTGATGCATCGATCATAACCGCCGTGAATCCGGCGTTGATACATTTTTCGGCATCTTCTATTGATGAACCATGATCAAGGTTTAAGGCGACTGGTACAGAGACCTTTTCTGCTCCAGTTTTAACTAAATCAATGAGATAGAAAAAACTTCCATATTGTAGCGCGGATGTCGAAGCGGCTAAAATAATCGGTGATTTTTTTTCCTCCGCGGCTTCAAGCGCTGATTGGACAAATTCCATGTTATTGATGTTAAAGGCACCGATGGCATAGAAATTTTCATTAGCCGGTTTGTACATATCGATCAATGATACCAATGGCATAACTAACCCCTTTTCATTTATTAATTATTATATTTTTTCATATACATTATTACTCTAATACTTTTCCAGTCATCGGCACAAATCTTACTGGAATAATAGATTTTTTTATAATTCCGGTTTCGTTTTTTGTAATCAAAATTAAATCTTGTTGACCCATACCAACCGGAATAATCATTCTTCCGCCTATTTTAAGCTGATCTATTAATGGTTGCGGGATCTCCGGCGCCGCCGCTGTGACAATAATGGCGTCAAAAGGTGACACCTCCGGCCAGCCTTTGTATCCATCGCCGGACTTAACATGAATAGATTTATATCCAAGTGAATCAAGTAATTCCTTGGCTCGAACGGCAAGTTCAGGGATTATTTCAATTGAATAAACTGAGTCGCTGATCTCGCCAAGAATCGCCGCTTGATAACCAGAGCCGGTTCCTATTTCAAGGACCTTTGATGATGAATCAATTTTTATCAGCTCGGTCATAATCGCCACAATATACGGTTGCGAAATAGTTTGATTGCTGGCAATTGGAAGGGGATGATCGCTATATGCCTCATCTTGATATCTTTTGGCTACAAAAAGGTGTCGCGGAACCGTTCGCATTGCTTTGAGAACATTAGAGTCGGTGATATTTCTTCTGATTATTTGCGTTTCCACCATTTTTTGGCGGATCGATTCATATTTATCATTTGAGTCGGCTTCCGAATGTCTCCAATTAGTAAAAATACTAAACATGATTATCACAGCTATTAATAAAAAGGAAAAATATTTCATTCCAAATAAATATACGGGTTCGTTTAAATTATTGTCAATTGCTAAAAAGTGGCGCCATTAACTTTGATCAGCCAGTATTTGACCAGGCTGTCAATTTTGGGGTCAAGATCACTCCGTAGCCGTTCGGTTCGAACCGCTTCGAGATAAATATCGATTGCCTGCTTA
>JAAERC010000730.1 GCA_024230695.1 Candidatus Zixiibacteriota bacterium | reverse complement strand
CTCCAGAGGTCGGCCAATTACCAACTAATGGAATACCATGGCCGCTAATAAAATTAAATGTAATACTAATTACAACTGATAATAGGAGCAGTATTGTTGTTTGTTTTATTCTTTTCGCCATTACTGTTTCTACGCTGAATAACTCCATTCGTTCAAGCTTTTTTTAACTATTTGTAAATTACAATTTTTATTTATAAAGTCAATTAGGAATGTGAATATTTTTATTATATTGTTGTACAATAACAAAGGATTGGTTTTGTAAACCAATCCTTTATATATTTTCTTTGTAAACGACGTTCTATTAAATCAACTCAGTTTGGCCGTCTCATTATGTCTGAGATCAAGCAGACCATATTTCCCCTCGAGGATCTTTGATAACACGTAAGCAAATTTGTTTGGGCTGAGTCCTTGCAATCCATATGGGTGCCAACAATCCTTGACAGGAGCCTCGGCATATTCAATCGGTTCTTTTCTTCTCGGCATATACTACTTTCCCCTTTCATTCTCGGATAAATCATCCTGAGATAATGGCGTGCTCAGTGGGGTAAAACTTACTTAATATTATTACCACCTCCCTTTGGTGAGTATAACTTACCTATTCAATTATATTCAATCGCGCTTCTAAACTCTTTCGAAGCACCTTGGCGGTAAAAGGTGTAATCAATTTTGAGGCAGAATTTAGTTATTAACCTGAAATCTTATGAATTCAAATAATCACTGCGCTTATTCAACTTATGTTGTCCAAGCGCAATTTCTGCCTGTTATATACTAAATTCTGAATGTATAAATGTCAAGATTTAAAAAAATATGCGCAATTTTTGCGTTTAATTTTATATAATCTAGCCGTATAACTTATTTAAATCAAAGTATATTATGTAATTGGAGGAAAAATGAAAACATCAATAATACTGACATCAATATTTTTTATAATTTTTACCGCTCTTTTAGGAGACGATAAGAGTATAAACAACATTGAACTTGGCAAATTATTAGAAAAAGCCGACTCTCTGTTTAACTCAAGACAATTTCAACAATCACGTGAGGTATATAAACAAGCCGCAAAACTGGCGGAAAATTCTCAAGACAACTCTTCGCTAACCGAGACCTACTCAATGATCGCAAGAACATTTTTAACTCTTGATAAAAAGGAAATCGGACGAAAATGGATCTATAAGGCACAGAGTATAGCCAATATTGAAGAGCCGTCCGGCTGGTCTCGGTACCTTGGTGTTCGAGGTCGTTTTGAATGGCGCGATAACGAATTAGATAAAGCTCAAATTACTTTTACGGAAATGTATGAATTCTGCTCGACGCAGAAATTGCATGAAAGGGCCATTGATGCCGCCCGAATGATGGCTATTGTCAGCGATCTTGAAGGACAGGTTTTATGGGGTAAAAAAGGTATTGCTGAGGCCGAAGCCGGAAATGTTCGCAGATTACTGGGATCGCTATGGAACAATCTGGCCGCAACATATGAAGATATGGGTCAATATAAAGACGCCGTTTTGGCCTATCTAAAGGCTCGGGACTATCATTATGAATTTGGAGATGAAACTACAAAAATGATTGCTAATTGGGCCTTGGGCCACGCCTTCAGATTAAACGATGATATCCCCAACGCGATTAAATGGATGACCCCGGTCTTACCATCGGCTATCAAATTGAATAACATTGAATTTATTGGATGGACCCATGATGAACTGGGCGAGATAGAATTAATAAAAGAAAATAATAAAACCGCATTGGAACATTTTACCAAAGCGGCAGAATATCTAAAAGAAGCCGATATGCCAAATTGGGATCCCGATGGTTATCAAAAACAGTTGGAGAAAATCAAAAAGACCGAACTATTGATAAATAGTAATGATTAATAATATTTATAATTACTCTTTTATACCAACAAGAATATAGCTGAGCGGAACTTTGTTCACTTTTTCATGCTCTGGAAATCCCAATGAGATATCGTGACTATATTCGGTAAATTCTTTAATGACTATTTCATTACCAGCGATTGAATTGATAACGGTTGTTAGATTTTGTGTGAAATCATATGATGTTTTTGACTCATATTTTGTACCGCCAATATAATCGATTCCGTCATTGCCTATCCAGGGTTTTGTACGAAAATATGAATAAATTATCTTAAGCGGATCATCCGGTACAAACTCATCTTCATCACTGCACGCCAGCATATAACAAAAAGGATGATGCTCGTAAATCACCAAATGCCCGCCGGAGCGTAACATCTTAGAAACAACTTCAAAATACTTAAACAAATCCGGCATCCAGCCCATCGCGCCGATTGTGATAAATATCAAATCAAATGCATTATTATATTCATCGCCAATATCATAAATATCAGTCCTTACAAACTCACAATTCAGACCAGAAATATTCGCAAGTTCTCGAGCCTCTTTGATTGCCTCATCAGAGATATCAAACCCAACTGCCGATTCTGCTCCCAAATTAACCAGCGACAATGTCTCTTGGCCATTATTACAGCATACCTGAGCAACCCTCTTCCCCTCCAAACCGATCTCTTTAAGTTTGGCCGTTTCATATTTATCAAGAGTTGAAAAACCTTTTTGAGCAAATTTCTCCTTAAGGTTGTTATTCTTTTTGGCTCTCGCTTCCTGATGTTTTAATGTTGCCTCGTTCCATGCTTCACGATTGGCATCTGTATATTTTTTTAAGTCCATTTCAGTCTTACCTAATTATAAAATTATCATGGCAACAAATCCCACTCATCCCAACCGATTTCTCGTCCCGGATAAACAACCGTTTTGAAGGGCCATTTCTCTTTTAACCATAACTCTACCGTTTGATATAATTCTTCATCTAAACCATTTTGAATCTCATCGGCTCTGACCCACATATAAACTTCCGCGTCAAAATCTTTTTTTCCTGATGGGTTTATATAAAGACAACCAAGACACTTATCTTCAGCGAGATTCATCACTGTGTATGCAAAAGCTTCTCTATTTTTAAACTCTTTTTCGTGCCTCTGTAGATCATCCAGATTCTCTTCAATTGTCATATTTTCGGCTGGCCAATCATCAAACTCGGCAAAGACATGCCGTAAATGCGACCTGCTTGACATCACAGCGTCATAATCGAGTACAACATCGGAAGCGCCTAGCATTCTTAATAAAAATCTATCAGTACTTAATCGTTTGGGTAATTCAAAATCATTTGGAACAAACATCTTCACTTTCTACGATTTATTCTCCGTCAATAATTCCTTTGGTCCTATCATCCAGAGCCGTTTCAAGATCAACAATATGAGGCGTCAGGATCATAATAGATTCCATCTCTTCATCTATAATAACCTCACGAGAAAATAGACCGGGTAGAATATGTCCCAAAAGAGGAAACCGTTTGTGAGATCTTGTTTCATATGTCTGCGTTAGCCCACCCAAAAGAATCGATTCGCCGTCCTTAACTATTACCGTATTATCAATCATCTGACCATCTTTAACCGGGCTATTACTGTTTTTTGAAGATTCCAATTGGGTTAACTCAGCATTTATCTGCATCGTGATATAACCACTTTCTCCCAAAGAAGGTAATACAGACAATGTCAGTCCGGCGTCAAGTGAGTCGGTTTCATAAAGATTGCTATATGCGGAATATTTTGTAATATAAGTTACTCGTTTCCCATCAAGAATTGTAGCCCGGCGATTATTGAGAGTCAAAACCCGCGGTGCCGTTCGAATCGTTGCCACCCCTGATGAGTCCAGAAGTTTAAGAGCGTCGTTAATATATAAAGCCTGATTATATTCCCATGTTTCTGATTCAGTATCTCTATGATCCCTGGATTCGGACTCCGTAGGTAGCGTTCTAATAATGTGATTGCCAGACTCGGTATCGGCATAACGATAAGATATTCGCGGTCGGGATTTGCTCAACATCCCCTCCCAGTCAATCCCTGCATCAAGAGCTTTAGATTTACTGACCTGTACAATTTTGACTTCTATCTCGATCTGCCTCGGAGGAACATCAGCTTCCCGAATAAGATTTGAGACATATTCCAGATCATCAGCCTGTCCCGATAGTATCAGCAGATTGGCGACATCATTAAAATGAATATCAACATGATGCCAACCACTCTCAGTTTCCCACTCCATATCGCCTCGATTCCCGTCAAGATTGACACCAAGAAAAGCAAGCAACTCAACCGGCGGAATATAATCGGGTCTGATTGATATTACTTCATTCTGCGGAACCGGCCGCTGTGGAACATCGGTTGGCGGCTCGGATTGTGACATCGCCGGTCCGATCAATACCTGCACCAGCAATGTTAATAATACTGCTCCTAAAAATCGTTTACACATACCCCACTCCTATTGATTTATTTAATCCTAATACATCCTTATTCTTCAAACTTGGGTAACCCACAGCTTGCTGTGGAATGTCATCATATTGGCAATACTTTATATTCATCCATTTCAATAGAGGCATCGACCGCACCATGATACCAATTATAACTCGACCACTCCCATTCACTCGGTTCACCTACTAAATCACTCCACCGCTACTTCACTGCCCTGTACCACTCAACTGTTCGACGCAGCCCCTCGTTCAACGTCACCTGTGGTTGCCAGCGCAGGCGAGTCCGAATCCGTTCGATATTTAATACTCTCCGTCGAATATTATCAATATCACGTCGGTCAATATGTTCCAGTATTGCTTCTTTGCCGACCGCAGTTGATATTTTTCCTGCCATATCAAGCACCGAGGTTTCAGTCCCGGTTCCCACATTAAATATCATACCATCGGCACGAGATGATAACAACGCCGACAATGTAGCATCAACGGCATCATCAACATATGTATAATCGCGCGTCTGATGTCCGTCACCATGAATCTGTATCGCCTGCCCCTCATCAATCGCTTTGATAAATTTCGAGATAACTCCGCAGTATGGATTTGTCGGATTCTGATGCGGCCCAAAAATATTTGAATAACGTACTACCGACACTGGAACAAAAAACGTCTCATAAAATGAATAGCAGTAATTCTCGCCAGCCAGCTTGGAAACCGAATATGGTGAAAAGGTCAATGGTGTCTCATCCTCCAAAATCGGCAGTATTTTTGGATTACCATAAATTGAAGCCGATGATGAATAAACGATCCCTTTTGGTTTGGTCTCACGAGCCGCCATCAATATATTTAATGTCCCGCCAATATTGGTCTTATAATCTTCAAATGGATTTTTGGTCGATATAATAATATTACGAGCCGCGAGATGCGCTACATAATCAACCCGAGCCATCAGATCACGAACCAGCTCATAGTCAAATACCGAACCCTCAACAAATTCGTAAGCGATCCCCTCTTCGATATTTTT
>JAAERC010000729.1 GCA_024230695.1 Candidatus Zixiibacteriota bacterium | reverse complement strand
GGACTGGAGAAAAAAGTAAATTTCCCGCTTGATTCGTCTAATCGATTTATGATGCGTGCCCAGCTCGATAAACTGATTCAGCGAGCCGATGGTGTTGTTGAAATTATTGATTACAAAACGCAGTCAAGACTACCTACTCAGCAGGATCTTGATAATAATCTGCAGATGGCTTTGTATCAACATGCCGTCAATTTTCTCTGGCCGCAGTTTGATAAGATCGAGCTGAAACAGATTTATTTGAGACAGGGAATTGCCATGTCAACGGTGATGGATCAAGACAAACTCGATATGTTAAAACAGGATTCTATCAATTCAATTTTGGAAATAGAGCAAGCGGCCCGAGATGATGATTTCCCGGTGCGCGAATCGCCGCTTTGTGATTATTGTCCTTACTTCGAACTATGCCCCGCAAAAAGACATCGCCAGGCACTTGAAGATGAATCTGCCGATGTCCTTGATCCCAAAACCGGTAAAGAATTGGCCGAAAAATATCTGCAATTAAATTATGAAAAGAAAAAACTTGATTCCGAACTTAAGGCGCTAAAAGTTGATATAATCGGATATTGTGATAAAACCGATATGTCACGACTTGATACAGATAGCGGATTTATTAAGATCACATCAAACGAAAAAGATGGTTTCCCGTCAAAGACCGAGGATAGTAAGGCATTTATAAAGATGTCACAGTTGGCTCGGGCGGCTGATCTCGACGAATGCTTCAAACTCGAGCCGAATATTTTATTCAAAGAACTTTTCGCTAAAGAACGACTGGATGAATCGCTGATGGAAGAGCTTGGCAAATTCTTAAGGAAAAAAAGAACAGACAGAATCAACACCACTTATAATATAGATAAATAGTTGGTAGTATGAAAATTTTAGAAGAAAAATTGAAAGATCTTGAGGGCGGCAGGATTCTTGATGTTGCCACGGCATATGGAGATTTTATCCGGTTTTTGACCGAGACATTTGAAAACTATATCGAAGCTATTGGTATCGACATGGATCAGGAAAGACTTAAAATGGCTCAGGACAGAACCGGCGATGAAATATTATATAATCCGATGAACGCCGAAAATCTTCTTTTTGATGATGATTATTTCGATACGGTGGCAATGCGGCACTCAATGCACCATCTCCCTGATATTGACAAAGTGTTATCCGAGATGAAGCGTGTTCTGAAACCAAAAGGGCTTCTTATTATTGGCGAACTTTTTCAGGATCCTAAGACTGAAAAACCAAATTCGCATCGACATTGGCATCATTGGCGGGCGGAAGTCGATCGTTTGAATGGCGAATCGCATAATGAGACTTTGACCAAAGAAGAGATAATTAGCAAAATCGATAAAATGAGTTTTAAAGATTATGAGATGATTGAGGATATCGATAATATCCCTGACCCCGATACGGTAAAGATCATGCAGTTAAATATATCTGAATCTATTGAAAAATTAAAAGAGATGGGCGGGCAGGATGATTTAATAGAGCGGGGTGAAAAAATGCAAAGAATTATAAAGACATTGAGTTATACTCCCGAGGGCGTTCTCTACCTTCTTGCAAGAAAATAATTCATATATTTCCATTATAAAAAAAGGGGGACAGAAAAATATCCGTCCCCCAAAAAATCACTATGAATACCTTTATTTCAATAATACCATCTTTTTAGTATTAGTAAACTCATCGGTTTCCAATCTATAGAAATAAATTCCCGATGTAAAATCAGAGGCATCCCAGCTAATATTTACCAAACCCGCGGCATCATGTCCCGTGAATGATTCTACTCTTTGACCAATGATGTTAAATATCGTCAAAGTCCAATTTGTTGTTCTTGGTAAGTCAAACTCAATTTCTGTTATAGGATTAAACGGGTTAGGATGGTTTTGAGAGAGTCTGAAACTATGTGGCTTAGTTTCGCTTATATCAACTCGACTATCCATTGGGGCATCAAATTTAAGTGCCCAATAATCGCGATATGATCCAGAGCTGGAGACGGCTTTAGTTCCGAATAAGAATATATCACTATCAGCGGTCTGATGTGCTATCCGGCCTTCGTCATGTGTAAAATCATCTTCGTGGGTATAACTCCACAAAGAGTTGCCATCTGAGTCAATCTTGAGTAAATACATATCATTTTCAGAGTTAGTGACACTATAATGACTACCGGCAATTAAAAAACCGTTGTCAGCTGTAAGTGTAATGCCATGGGGAGAATCATTGGCATCAGCCTGTCCAACTGTCTTTTGCCAGTCGATAAATTTGATTTCCCGCATCTTTAATAAATAGATATCGGTATTAGTATTTACGATTGATCCGGCAATCAGATAGTGGCCATCGTGAGTTTTTGCTATGGCTTGGCCAGATTCATAACCCTCTGTACCAAGAATTGCTGTCCAGATCGTATCTCCGATTGAATTTGTCCTGATAATATAAAAATCATATGAACCGGATCCATATGATTCGGTACTGCCGACAATCATAAACCCGTCATCAGAGGTTTGACAGACACCATATCCGATATCATGACTAGCACCGCCGTACGTTTGTGTCCAGACCGAATCACCGAGTGAATCGGCGCGAAACAGAAAAACATCTTTATCATCGGTCCAGCCAACAATGGCAAAACCGCTGTCCGATGTCTCGATAATCTGCTCAGTATTGAAACCATTGGCGGCTACAAAATCTTTTTCCCAAATTTGATTACCAAGCGAATCAGTTTTAAATAGTCTGATCCGGTAATCTTCGGATGTCGTGGCAATCCGTCCATGACCGCAAATTACCAGACCGCTGTCATAGGTTTCAATAATATCGCGTCCGTAATCGGTTCGGCCAAAATCGCCAAAAGTTCTGGTCCATAAAGTATCGCCGTCTGAATTAATTTTTATTACCCACTGGTCTGACTTGACGGTATCGCCCCAGGTCGAACTATTACCATTTAAGGCAAATCCACCATCTGATGTTGGTGTCGCCCCGTAAAGTTGATCGTAACCATCCCAGGCAGGTTTGTCACCATATTCTTTACCCCAAAGAAAATCGGGCGCCTGGGCAAAAAGATTTGCCCCCAATAAAAAGATTACTAAAACCATTAACATTGATCTCATAGATACTCCCATGTTTAAGTAATTATAATATTAATTTTGAATCAAATTGAATTTGCCTTACTAATAACTATATCACTCAATTCAATATTGTCTCCCAAACAAAATCTAATTAAAACCTAATACATACCCAACAATTGTCAAGTTTGAATATTGATTTTAATCGGTTCTAAACTTCTTTTTCTGTCCAGGCCAATATTGACGACGGCAGAGTATGAG
>JAAERC010000728.1 GCA_024230695.1 Candidatus Zixiibacteriota bacterium | reverse complement strand
CAATTCGTTACAACATATAAGTATGTGAGAATTAATTAATTTAATCATTTTATTTGAGGGCATTATGAAAAGTGCACTAACTTCAATTCTTATTCTGGTTCTATTCCTGTCATCCACCTGGGCAGGCGAAATCCAGGATGCTGCCGAGAATGGCGAATTACAAAAAGTCAAGGATCTTTTAAGGGAGAATCCACAATTGATCGAATCCAGAGATGAAGGTGGACATACTCCTCTTCTAACAGCCGCGTATGGCGGGCAAAAAGAAGTCCTGCAATTCCTTCTATCAAAAGACGCCGATCTTATGGCCACAAATAATAGAGGCAGTTATGCGCTCAATCTAGCCGCCTACAACGGACAAACTGAGATGATCCAGCTTCTTATTGATCTCGGATTTGAAATTGATATTGCCACAGTTTCAGGATTTACTCCTCTTCTCCATGCCAGCGTAGCCGGTAAAAGCGAAGCCGTAAATTTGTTGCTCGAAAAAGGTGCAAGTTTGGATATCTCAGACAGTAACTGGGGAGGAACCGCTATTCATTGGGCCTGCAATAGAGGGAATGACGAAACCAGAGATTTTCTTTTATCTTACGGAGCCGATTTAAGCAAACTAAGTCCCGTAGACAGTAGTATGCCGATTTTCTGGGCCGCTTTTTCCGGAAATCTCGATGCCATAAAATGGCTTATTGCCAACGGCATCAGTGCCAATACAAAAGAACATGATGGGTGGACCCCATTACATAATACCGTCAGACAGGGTCATGTTGATGTGGCCAAGTATCTACTCGAAAATGGTGCCGACTATAACGCCACCACCGAAAGTGGCGAAACACCATTTATGGCATCCGTTCAAGGCGGAAACCTGGAATTGTCAAAACTATTTCTCGAAATGGGCGCCAAAATCAATACAATCAATGAACATGGCGAAACTCCACTTCACCAGGCTATTTTTGGTCAAAATAGCGAATTAATTAAACTGCTTATTGATAACGGAGCCGATGTTAATGCCTTAAATAACCAGGGTTCAACGCCACTGTTTAATGCTACCTACCGGGACAACAACGAAGTGGCTGAGCTACTTGTTGATGGTGGAGCGCAGGTCAACAGCTGTAATCGGCATGGTTATTCACCTCTTAACAATGCCATAATTCGGGAATACAACGATATTGTCAAACTTCTAATTGATAAAGGCGCCGATCTGAATCTTGTTGATACGATTTATAATCAAACCGGACTTCATCTCGCATCTATCAGGGGAAACACTGAAGCCGTAAATATGCTTCTTAACAAAAATGTAAAGGTTAACGCAAAAGACAAAAACGGTTTTACTCCATTATATTATGCAGGCAAATATGGCCATCGGGATGTCGCCGATTTACTGATTTCAAATGGCGGCAAAACAAAGAATAAGATTGAAAATTATGGATGGTCACCAGCTCTTGGGAAAAACATCAGCAAAGGCGAGGCATATATTTGGTATTTGGGACACTGCGGATTCGCCATCAAAACTTCGAACAACTTACTAATTTTTGATTATACAAATATGGGAGCGGGACCCACAAAACCATCCCTGTCTAATGGCCATATTAATCCAGATGAACTAAAAAATCAAAACGTATATGTTTTTGCATCCCATGAGCATAGTGATCACTTTGATTCGACAATATTCGCTTGGGACAAAGCAATTAAAAATTGTAATTATATATTTGGTCTTCAGCCGGAAAATCTGCCGCAGTTCCGTGATTCTGGTTACACTGGCCCGACCTATGAATATTTTGCTCCTCGGGAAACCAGAACTATTGATAATTTGGAAATCATTACAATTGAATCTAACGATGCCGGTGTTGGTTTTCTTGTTAAGGTGGATGGGCTCGAGATTTACCATGCCGGCGATCACGCTGGCTGGAGAGCTGGACAAAGGGACGGATTCACCCAAGAAATCGATTTCCTTACTAAACACACCACCGATCTTGACTTTGCCTTTGTCAATGTTACTGGATGCCATGTTCAGGACACAATTGCACTGGCCGAAGGAACCAAATATACGCTTGAAAACCTTAAGCCAAAACTCTGGTTCCCTACACATGGCAGTACCCGTGAGTACGTATATAAAACATTTTCAGAGAAGGAATCTCTGATAAATTTGCCATCAAAATCCTCTTGCGCGGAAAATCGAGGAGATATGTTCTATTATAATAATTCTAGGGGTATTTAGTATATTTAGAAACTGAGTCAATTTATGACAACTTAAGTGGAAGTATTGGTTTACTTCCGCTTATTTTTTTTCAAACAGATATTTATTGTTCAATAATTAACAATCTTTCAATAATACCAGCATCGATTTTTCTATTTACATAAAGAATCAATGATTATCTGTCGATTCAAGTTAAGGAATAGATACACAAAAAGGGGGGGGAGTAAAATGCGGATACTGATTGCGGAAGATTCTGCGCTTATGCGTCGTGCCATTGTCAACGTTATTAAAAAGCTGAAGCATGATGCTGTAGAGGCCGAAAATGGAGCCGATGCTATGGCCATTTTGCGAAAACAATACAATAATATCGGGCTGATAATCCTTGATTGGAACATGCCTCTGATGGACGGTTATGAAGTACTAACAAAAGTAAGAAGTGATGAAAGATACGACGACATCCCTATTCTGATGGCAACAGCGATTGGCGTAAAAGCAGACGTCATTAAAGCCATTAAGGCTGGCGCCGATTCCTACATAGTTAAACCATATAAGCCAGAAGAACTCTCCGAAAGGATCCAAAAAATACTTCAATCGGCAAAAAACAATCGACCAATGAAAATCAATTAAACGGGTGATTTATAATGCCACAGATTT
>JAAERC010000727.1 GCA_024230695.1 Candidatus Zixiibacteriota bacterium | reverse complement strand
GGGATCGTCCCGACCCCTGAAGAGGTCAAAGATAAGGTCCGTGAGTTAATAAAAAAATATAAAGTTACTAAGAAAAAAAGTTGATCACTTTGATCAAATGAGGATAAAATGTCCAGTAATCCAAATGTAGTCTTTAATCGACCGGAAGCCTTAAGCGACAATATTACCCATTACTGTCCCGGTTGTACTCATGGTGTGATTCATCGCTTGGTTGCTGAATCGCTTGATGAGCTTGGTCTTCGGGGGCGGGCGGTTGGTGTCGCTCCAGTAGGTTGTTCGGTTTTGATTTATAATTATTTTAACTGCGACTTTATGGAGGCGGCGCATGGCCGTGCTCCTGCGCTGGCTACCGGTTTCAAACGAACTCGACCCGATATGATTGTCTTTACTTATCAGGGCGATGGTGATTTAGCTTCAATAGGAATGGGCGAGATTGTTCATGCCGCCAATCGCGGTGAGAAGTTTACAACGATTTTTGTTAATAATGCAATTTATGGTATGACCGGCGGACAGATGGCGCCGACCACGATGCCATTGCAAAAAACGTCAACGTCGCCGGCGGGTCGCGATGTCGATAAAGCCGGATTCCCAATTCGTATGGCCGAGCTATTATCTACATTAAAAACACCTTCGTTTATCGCTCGTGGAGCGGTGCATACTCCGATGCATATTGT
The DNA here is from genome assembly GCA_024230695.1 of Candidatus Zixiibacteriota bacterium. Next base: position 2,142 of record JAAERC010000727.1, on the reverse strand, counting down.
TCAAACAAAAAAACTGATTAAAAAAGCCTTTCGTTTACAAAACGAAAATAAATGTTTTTCGATGGTGGAAGTACTTTCGACCTGTCCCACAAATTGGGGAATAGATCCTAATGGTTCACTGCAATGGGTGACCGACAACATGGAACCATATTATCCACTCGGTGTGTATAAGGACCCCGAAAAAGTGAACGGGGAGGAAAGTTAATATGGCGACCCAAAAGGAAGTTGTATTTGCCGGATTTGGCGGACAGGGTGTTATGACCGCCGGACAGTTGTTGGCCTACACCGCTATGGAAGAAGGCAAAAAAGTTATCTGGATTCCATCGTATGGCCCTGAGATGAGGGGTGGCACAGCCAACTGTACAGTCGTAGTATCTGAGAATAGAATTGGATCACCGGTTATTAATACTCCTCAATCAGCTTGCGTTTTTAATCGTCCGTCGCTCGACAGGTTCGGGTCGACAATAAAAAATGGAGGACTTCTGTTAATTAATAGTTCTCTAATTGACATCACTTCAGAAAGAGATGATATCAAAGAGGCGCTTATTCCATGCAATGATATTGCGCAGAAATTAGGAAATGCCAGAGTCGCCAATATGGTGATGCTGGCGGCATATGTAGCCGCGACTGATATTGTTAGTTTTAAAACACTTAAAAAAATGCTGACTGAAAAACTTGGTACAAGAAAAAAAGAACTACTCGGAATCAATTATAAAGCATTTGATGAAGGACGCAAACTTGGTAAAAAGATTGCCACTAAGGGTTAGTTTATGATTATAGATAGCAAAAAAATACAAAAAGTTATAAGTAAATTATCCCCGGATAAAAAACTGCTGATTATGATTCTGCAATCTATTCAGCATGAGTTTCATTATTTACCTAAGGAGTCGATAAAACTTGTCGCTGAGTATTTGGATATGCCACAGAGTACCGTTTATAGTGCCGCTACATTTTATAAATCATTCAGCCTTGTTCCGCGCGGCGAAAATATTATAAAAGTTTGCAAAGGTACAGCCTGTCATATTAAAGGTGCTGATTTGATTATCGATCAGATTGATATGGGCATTGGAATCAGGCCGGGCGAAACAACAAAAGATCTGAAATATACGGTCGAGGTTGTCAATTGTGTCGGAGCCTGCGCCATGGCCCCAGTGATGATTGTCAACGATAAATATTTCGGTGAAGTCAAATGTAACCGGGCGGCAAAGATTGCGAAGAGGGGCTAAGATGAAAATAGATTCAATTACAAAGCTCAATAAATGGCGCAAAGAGATTCAGACCAAACAAAAAGCAATCAAAACTAAAGTTCTGATCTGTCTTGGTCCCGGTTGTCTGGCTGGCGGTTCTGATCAAATATTAAAAGAATTTCAGACTATTCTGAAAAGAAAAAAGATAAAAGATGTTTCGGTTGAATCAGTCAAAAAAACCGGATGTCATGGTTTCTGCGCTCGCGGTCCATTGGTGATTATCGAACCGCTTGGTATCTTTTATTCAAAAGTTAAAAAGATTCATGTCAAAGACATCATCGAAAAGACATTACAAAAGGGCGAGATAATAGAAAAACTGCTCTACAAAGACCCCGATACCGAAAAGATTTACAAAGAGTGGCATAAGATTCCATTTTATGCCCGACAGCAAAAAATCGCTTTACGTAATGTAGGACAAATCGATCCAGATGAAATCACTGATTATATCGCCAATGATGGTTACTCGGCGCTGGCCAAAGCTCTCGGGAAAATGAAACCGAGCGAGGTGACCGATCAGGTCAGTAAATCGGGTCTTCGTGGACGAGGCGGTGCCGGTTTCTCCACCGGTCGTAAATGGGACACCTGTGCCAAAGCCGAAGAAGGTCCTCATTATGTTCTCTGCAATGGTGATGAGGGTGACCCCGGTGCGTTTATGGATAGATGCATCATGGAGGGCGACCCGCACACTGTTATCGAGGGGATGATTATATGTGCTTATGCGGTTGGCTCAAACGAAGGTTATATATACGTCCGTGAGGAATACCCGCTGGCCGTGGTGAATCTTCAAAAAGCAATTGATGAAGCCAGAAAATATGGTCTTCTTGGTGATAATATTCTTGGCACCGATTTATGTTTCGATTTAAAAATCAGCGTTGGTGGTGGTGCTTTTGTTTGT
>JAAERC010000726.1 GCA_024230695.1 Candidatus Zixiibacteriota bacterium | reverse complement strand
TGTTGTACATAACAAAGCCGCAATAAGGCGGGCGGGGGAAATAGGCAAGGGGCCAAATTACGACTTCATTTTTATATCAATCCCTCTGCTTAAATTGACGATTTACCCATAAATACTGTTTAATAATATTTTAAATTATGATTTATTTTTTGATGGATAAGGATCCTGATATTTATCTTGATTTTGATTAGGAATTATTCTTTTCTTGTAATTGACGATACTAAATATAAGAAATATAAATTAATGGGTGTTTTATGAAATATCTTATTGTTACGATTAATTCTTTTCGGTTTGCTCTTGAAATTAGCAAAGTATTTGAAATCATAATTCCCGGCGTTGGTGGGAATACCGCGCCGGAGAAAATGCTTTGTGATAAATCGATGATATATCAGGATAAGAATATTCCTATACTATTTGTAGCAGATTCTTTATTTAATATTCCCTCTAATAAGCCAGAGAATTTCAGGATTATTCTATGCGAGATAAATAACACTCAGTTTGGATTGTTAGTTGATAATGCCAATGAGATAGTTTCTGTTTCTAAGGAAGATATTTGCCCGGTAAAAAAATATCCCCGGGAAATCGAGACAGATATTCTTGACGGAGAATTTAACGACGATGACAATGATATATATATTTTAACACCGGATAAGATTCTTACTGCGACTAAAACAGTTTAGTCTTGAAACTCCCTCGATTTTAATGTGTCAGTTTTTTATAAATCCTTATTGTAAGAAAAAAGCAAGTTGGGGAAACCATCTTTCCCAATCTTTTAATAATTCAGACATTATTCAATTACATAGATCTTTACCCGAATACAAACCGACACCTTTGGTTAGTTTGCCTGGACTGGCCAAAAGTATTGGCATAAAGCAGATTTACGTCAAAGATGAATCATTTCGATTTGGATTAAAAGCATTTAAGGGACTTGGTTCTACTTATGCCATTTATCGGATGATGAAAGATTATCTCGGTAAACTAAATGGCCCGGAAGTGGAGCCTGATAAATTTTATCAGCCAAACTTTTTAAGAAAAGATGAGTTTACTTTTTGTACTGCCACCGATGGTAATCATGGCCGGGCAGTAGCATGGGCTGCTAAAAAATTAAATCAAAAAGCTGTTATTTATATGCCCTCTAATACAGTAAAAGCACGTTTAGAGAACGTAAAATCAGAGGGTGCAAGGGTGATTGTTGTTGATGGTAGTTATGACAAAGCGGTCAAAGAGGCCGCCAAAGATGCGAAAAAAAATAAATGGTTTATTATTTCGGATACCTCATGGGTCGGTTATGAAGATATTCCCAGACATATAATGGCCGGGTATTTAACATTATTTCGGGAAATCCATATAGAGCTTGGCAATACAACTGATATTGACGCCATATTAATACAAGCCGGAGTAGGAGCATTGGCGGCATCGACCTCATGGTATTACAATATGGAATATAAAAAACATATTCCAAAACTGATTTCGGTTGAACCAACCGAAGCCGCATGTATGCTACAATCTATTAAATCAAAAAGCGGTTTACCTCTTTCACTAAAAAATAATCCCAAATCAATTATGGCCGGTCTTAACTGCGGAACACCATCACTGGTTGCCTGGCCATTTATTAAAACAGGATTTGACTTGTTTCTAACAGTATCAGACGAGTATTGTGTCGATGCCATGCAACGTTATTATTATCCAACGGAGAATGATCCACAAATAATATCAGGTGAATCGGGAGCGTCCAGTTTGGCAGGGTTGTTAGCATTATATACTCATAAATCTGCCAGGACTGTCCGTAACAAATTGGGACTCAATGAAAATTCGTCGATTTTATTGATCAATACCGAAGGTGATACCGATCCGGCCGCTTTTAAAACGCTTATTCAAAAATAATTGTTCTCAAGATTCATATTGGTTTTACATCATATATTTCTTTTATTCATTAAAGGAAAAGCATTAAATATGACAGTTAAGAAAAAATTTAATATTCTCTACACAAATATTGGTCGCGGTCATCCGTTCTACCTTGATGGCATCTGCGACGAGATTTCCCGTAATCACTCAGATAAAATCGATTTGAATATAATTAATGTCTTTGATCTATCATCCGGTTTATCGTTATGGCTATGGGAACTTATACAGTTTATGTACAAAAGGGGTAGTCAGGGGGGCTTGGAAGGCATCTTTTATTCGATCCTGCGCAAATATAAGAAGACCAGTGACTTTGGTTATATAGAAAAAATACTGGCGCGTGGAATCAGGGATTATATAAAAAAGAACAATCATCCTACTTTGGTGGCTCACCCAATGCTTATCCCAATGATATCAGATTTGACGGATGTCTTTTATCAACATGGTGAGTTGGTTGTTCCTGATGCTGTTGTTGTCAATGATGTCACAAGTATATTTGTTCCATCTGATAATGCCAAAGATAAGTTTTTGAATAAAGGTATTAATGAAAAAAATATTATCACAACAGGGTTATGTATTGAGAAAAAACTAAAAGAAAATGCTGAAAAATATTATGATCAAAGATTGGTGCGTCTGAAAGCAAAAGATGATTTAATTGGTGCTTTCTTTTCTTCAGGAGCCGAACCGATTGTACATATTAATATAATTGTCAAAATGTTAACATCTATGGATAAAAGTGGTCATAAAGCGATCCTGTTTTTTAAATCCGGGGGCAACATTGAGAAAATTGTAATGAAAATATTTGAACCGGCCAAAATCAATACTGAATCTGCGATAAATGATGTTTCTGCCATATTCAAAAACAAAAATATCTTGATGATAAAGTATTATGGAAGGGAAGGAGAAAATCAAATCGTCGAGCATTTATTCGAGCATTTTGATTATTTTGTCGCTCCCTCTCACGAGCGAACTAATTGGGCGCTGGGATTAGGAATTCCAATGTTTATACTGCACCCATTGATTGGACCGTTTTCTCCGCTTAATAGAGATCTACTTATAAAAAATAATGTTGCTAATGAGGCGCAGAGCATAGAAAAAGCGCTCTACTTTTCCACAAAATTAAAACAACTATCTGAAAATGGTTACTTAGTTTCGATGGCCCAAAACGGATTTGGTAAATACTCACTTGACGGATTCAGTCAGATCTGTGAATCAATTGAAAAATCACTATATCATGTTTGAAAATCTGAAAACATATTACCATCGATTTGATCGCCGTTTATGGATTCTTGCAGGTGGATGGGTTGCTTCCGCTTTTGGGTTTTCAATCTCAATTCCTTTTATAGCTATATATTTTCATTCTGTCTTAGGTATCTCACTTGTAGATATTGGCCTTTTTTTTGGCGTAACAGCAATTATAAGAGCAACTACTCAAGCTATGGCAGGTGAAGTTTCCGATCGACTTGGACGGTACTCATTGATGGTGATG
>JAAERC010000725.1 GCA_024230695.1 Candidatus Zixiibacteriota bacterium | reverse complement strand
TAATAACTGGCAAGCATCAGAATAGTGATTGCGGCCTCACCTTTGCGAATATCTATGATTGAACTTAATAACTTTTTCATAATTTTAATCAGAGCAATAGAATAAAATACTAAATATTGAAACCGTTTTCAATAATATTGGATAAATTTATAAAAACCATTTTGAGAATTGATTATCGGGCTAATTGACAATGTTGACCCAAGCCCGCCCGTATATAAGCTAATTACTTGCATAAATAAAAATTTTTATAGAGGTTATTTCGCTTAATCTGGCATTGCATTTTATTAACATACTATAACTCACAGATAAAAGCAAAAAAGATCAAAAAAGCACGTTCCTGCGATTTTTGGTGATGTGCCAAATAATGCAGTAAATAGTGAATTCCCATTAAATTTCGGTTTTAATTAGTTTTATTTGAATCTGTTTTACTTGTTTGATTTCAATTTTCAATAATCCGAGACGTATCAGCAGTCAAATTATGGCCGCCGTTGGATAGAGAGAGAGCCAACCTATTAATTAAAAAACCCGAAGCAAACAAGCTTCGGGTTTTATTCCTTCAATAGATAATTTTAGGTTGTTTTATTATTCTTTTTAAGAGAATGTCCTGTTGCCAAGCCAAAGATGAATAGCACAATAACAAGAATACCTAATGCAAAAACTATATCACCCGGTGCCCGCAACCATTTAAAAACTGTAATTAAAGGTGAATATAGATATTCAGCGCTTCTGGCATACCAATACCCATGTTCTACCGAAGCCCATGTTTGCATGAATCCAATAGGAAGCAAGCTAATCAGGACCATAAGAGTCAGACCACTGTTGATAGTCCAAAACGAGAACTTAATAATATTATCTTTCCAGTCTTGCCTAACATATAACACTCGCAAACAGAAGAGCATAAGTCCGATCCCCAGCATACCATAAACGCCAAATAAGGCGGTATGAGCATGAACTGCTGTAGTGTTCAAACCTTGCATATAGTAAAGTGCAATTGGCGGATTAATCATAAATCCGAAGAGACCTGCGCCGACCATATTCCAAAAGGCAACTGCCACAAAGAAATAAATTGGCCATTTATATTTCTTGGCCCACTCGGTAGATCGTGACAAACGAATATTGTCCCAAGCTTCAAAACCGATTATAGTTAGCGGAACAACTTCAAGAGCACTAAAGATTGCCCCTAGGGCCATCACCAATGTAGGCGTTCCCGCAAAATAAAGATGATGAAGAGTACCAATAATTCCACCCGTTAGGAAAATTGTTGTCGAGAAAATCACTGCTGAATTAGCACTTTTTAATCTAATCAATCCTAATCTAGCAAAAAGGAACGCTATTACCGCTGTGGCAAATACTTCAAAGAATCCTTCTACCCAAAGATGAACGACCCAC
>JAAERC010000724.1 GCA_024230695.1 Candidatus Zixiibacteriota bacterium | reverse complement strand
GTCGTTTTGGCAAAAGTTTGTTGTTATCAATGCTGGAAAATTACTATGATGTAGCAAAATCTTCAGAATTTGAGCGGTTGTTTGGGGAGCTGGAAATTGGAAAAAATCCTACCGAAAAACACAATCAATATTTGGTGATGAAGTGGGATTTTTCCGTTGTCGAAGCACAAGATGAAACAAAAAGTTTGAGAAAATCTTTGCACGATCATTTGAATAATCAGATTAAACGTTTTGCAGAACGTTATCACGATTATTTTTCCTACACTATTGAAATTGATAAAGATAATGCAATTTCATCGTTTGAATCTGCTTTAATAGCAGTGCAAAGCTGCGATTATCGACTTTATCTATTAATTGACGAATACGACAACTTTGCCAACGAAATCATGATGGGACGAGCTGAAATTAATCCAGCACGTTATAAAGCATTGCTATCATCCGAAAGTTCACTCAAAACTGTTTTTCGGATGGTTAAATCGGCGAGTAGTGGCAGAGGTTTGGAACGAGTTTTTATCACCGGTGTTTCTCCAGTTTTGATGAGTGATATTACTAGTGCTTACAATGTGGCAGAGAATATTTATTCCTTATCAGAATTTAACGACTTATGTGGTTTTCGAGAGTCTGAATTGGAATCAGTTGTAAATCACGTTGTTACCGAATGTAAGCTATCGCCAAATTTGGCGCAAACCGCTTTAAACCTGATGCAAAAATTTTATGATGGTTATTGTTTCAGTGCCAGTATGGATGAATTAGTCTACAATCCCACTTTAGCTCTTTATTTTCTTAAATGCTTTCAGCATGATTGCCAATTTCCGTCTCAGATGTTGGACGACAATTTGGCAATGGATTTAGGAAAACTCACTTATCTTTCTCGTTTGCCTAATGGAAGAGCCATTGTTTTGCAAGCATTGAATGAAACACCACCTTTGATTCTTCCAGTACTTGCCAATCGTTTTGGAATTGATCAGATGTTAAAAACGACTCAAAGCAGTCAGTTTATAATCTCTTTACTTTATTATTTGGGTATTTTGACATTGAATGGCGAAACGGAACTTAGAAAATTACGTTTCAAAATTCCCAATTTAGTGGTGCGAAAACTCTATGTAGAACATCTTTTTGAAATGCTGTTACCTCAACCGGAACGTGAAGAAGTTCGCTTATTGGCTGAAGATTTTTATCAAACTGGCGATTTGCAAGCAGTTTGTGATTTTATGACTCAGCGTTACTTTGAAGTGTTTGACAATCGCGATTACG
>JAAERC010000723.1 GCA_024230695.1 Candidatus Zixiibacteriota bacterium | reverse complement strand
TTTGTTTTATTGGGGCTTATATAACTGAATAATATTTAATAAGTGAAACATTGAAATATGAAAAATAACAAATCGTATATTTTATTTCTGAATAACAAATATAGTACAAAAGACAATAATTATTTTCTTAAAAAACTAAATGGAAAAACAACTATTGCTGTCGATGGTGGAATCAGATTCTTTCGGAAAAACAAGATCATTCCTGATATTCTAATCGGCGATTTTGATTCGGCACCAAGGTTATCAAAAAAGTATTTAAATAATATCGAAGTATTAAAGTATCCCACAGAGAAGGATAAAACTGACTCACAGTTAGCAGTTGAATTGGCACTTGAGCGAGGTGCCCAAAAGATTGAAATATGCGGGGCATTATCAAAATCGGAAATAGATCACACCCTCGGAAATATATTTCTATTGGAGTTAGTAAATCGATTCAAAAAGAAGAGTAATAAAAAGCAAAATAATATTTTGGCCTTTTTAAGTGATTCATCAAAAAGAGTATTTCTTATTAATAATAACTCGATCCAAATAAATGGAAAACCTGGCAGTTATATTTCAATCATCCCGGTCCAGAATAGCAGTAAGGTCAAGTTTTCCGGATTAGTTTATCCCCCACCTGCTGATGATAAAAAGCTATTTATGGGTGACAGCCTGACACTTCGCAACCAATTCAAGAATAAGCGGGCGAAAATCGAGGTTTCGGGTAAAATCATTATTGTTGCCTATCAAGAAGATTAAAAAATTACCGACAGTATTTCTTGACAAACATAATTTGTCATATATATTTGTTCAAATTATTGGAACCTGAATCCAGAGTTCAGGTTTATAGATTCTTTAATACTGGGGAATCGTCCAATGGCAGGACACACGGCTCTGGACCGTGTAATCGGGGTTCGAATCCCTGTTCCCCAGCTTTTTTTATAGACAAGCTGGTTCAGGTCCATTCTTATACTTAAAATTAATCAAATGAACAATGTCTAATATATCAATCGGCAATGTTCCATCCACATCGCCTGATTTTATTGGATCAGGTACCTCTGCCCCTTTGTATTTGTAATTGATTAGGAAGACAATATCCAAAATATCTATTTCGGTATCATCATTAACATCAGCACAAAGGAAATCACAGTCATCGCCGATACCATCACCATCTGTATCTGTCTGATCTTCATTATCTAAAGTTGGACAATTGTCGCAGATATCACCAAAACCATCAGTATCTGAATTCTGCTGGTCTGTATTAGAATCATCAAGGCAATTGTCACCAGAATCGCATATACCATCGGCATCCATATCAGTTCCATCGTTGTTTGGATCATTGTCAACCAAAGGGCCAAAACCATCGGTTCCCACTGAACAATCATCACATCCATCGTTATCAGCATCTTCACAAATAGTAGGATCCAGAGGATCTAAATCAGGAGTCAAATCATCAACACCATCGTTATCATCGTCAAGGTCGCAAGCATCACCAATAGTATCGCCATCTGTATCTTCCTGCTCGGGGTCATAATCATTCGGGCAGATATCATCAACATCGGGAATACCGTCGGCATCTGTATCACGGGGTAATTCAATAAAATCGCCCGGGGTCAAATCTTTTCCAACAAGTCCGGGATAATCAGCGGCATATCGATAGCAACGAAAAACAGCATTATCTCCAGTACCCAATACCGTTCCTTGAGTCACTGGCCCATCGACAGTAATGGGGCTCTTATATTCCCAAACAATATCTCCGTCGGTCTCGACCTCAAAAAAACGACCTTTCAAGCCGGAACAAATCAATGTATTGCCATTCGGTTGTCTTTGTGAACCCGAAATGAAGCGGGAGTAGAAATCGCCGGGATTTTCCGCTATATACGACCAGGTGGGTTCGACCGGTTCATAGGCTGAGCCGGGGATAAAAGTATAATTGCCACCCAAATCAACCGGCGTGGTTATTTCATTGATCGATGAATAGTTTGTTGCTCTAAATGTGAGGGGCGATTCATTCAATCTCTTGATACTTTCTGCAGAATAATTTGATTCAATCATATCGTAATACAATTTATCAAGCAGATTCATGTCATTAGAATTTACTGGATCTTCCAGCACGTTTTGATTGTTAAAAATTATGATATTACCCTCGCCCGGATATCCCGGGGGAATCCAATTGGAGTTATGCTGTAAAAATAATTTCTGATCGGCGGCCACCCCGGCACCATAAGTTTGAGGATTTCCCCAGCGATAAAGTATATCGCCGGCCGGTCCTGCCGCGGTCGCAATTCCCGCGGCCGGATCAGAGTAATTAGCAGTACTATGATCAATTATAAATATCTCATTTAAGGCATGAACGCTTATGCAAATCTGGTCAAGGTCAGAATTATAGTCAATACCATTAACATGAAGCCAATCCTTGCGAGGGTTAGTCATATAATTAATATTTAATTTACCGGGATCGGTTATATCGGTACTGACGGGAACACCATTGGCAATGCCACCGGTGGCACAGGAAAGATGATCCCAGATATGCCATTCCCAGACGATCTCACCAGATTGGTTAATTTCAATAATTGCTGTTGGCCAAAGTTCTTCAAAGTCCACAAGCTCCGGTAGCATTCCAGCGTCGACAGCATCCTGTATTGTTTTAAATTCCCACATAATATTTAGGATATTGCCGTTTGGCAAACGATCGATATCATGATGGGATTTGTAATTGTCCCCATCAAAAGTTGCTTCCCAGACGATATTACCATCCCAGTCTATTTCCTCAAGACGTCCCCCGACTTCAACTCGGGCGGTTCGAAGTATATTCCCATTTTCCAAAAGATAAACCGATGATACCGGGGTATAAGCACTTCCCCAGGAATTGATAAGGCGTCCCTCCATGTCAATTAGATAAGTTGTCGTACTACTCATTGGCGCAAACAAAGTGTAGCCATCAAATGCCTGCGGAGTATTGAGCAGAAGACCAATGCTGTTTTCAGGATCAGCACCTAAGACGTTCCCGCATAAGAACATAAGAAACAAACAAACGGTAATTAATAAAAAGACAGATTTCATAAACCCTCCGAAAAGGAAACATTGGAGTAATATAGTAACGAAGTAATATTTTATTTATATTATACTATAATAGATACTTAATATTTGTCAAGCACGAAGTGATTATGGGATTGTATCTGAAATACCGGAAACTTCAGTCAATCATATACTTAATGGCCTTAGTATACAATCTGTCACAGGTTATTAATTAATTTTGTGACCGAATTAGAGTCATTAAGAATATAGAAATGAATACACTTAACGCCGTTATTCAAAAGTTCGCGACACTGCTCAATTCCCCAATTCAGACCGATCTCACGGGCATGTTTTGGGTTTGATTGGATATCATCGACTAACTGCTCAGGCAAGGAAATATTAAAATTTCTTGGCAGACTATTTATCTGTTTAGCCGAACTAAGTATTTTAATCCCCGGAATAATTGGAATTTCGATATTTTCAAGGCGGCATTTTTCGACAAATTCAAAATATTTCTTATTATCATAAAACATTTGCGTTACGGCATAATCAGCTCCGGCATTCACCTTGAATTTGAAATTTTGGATATCGGTTTTTAAATTGGCCGCTTCAATATGTTTTTCCGGATAACAACAAACTCCAATACAGTTATCAATCGGATCACAATTTGAAATTGGCTCAAGATATTTGCCATTTCTCAAACCGTCTAATTGTTTCACAAGATCACTGGCATATGTATTATAATCCGAATTTTGTCGTTTTGTTTTTTTGAAATTTGTATCATCACCACGAATCGCCATGACGTTGTTGATTCCAAGAAAATTCATCTCAATGACGGCATCTTCGCTCTCTTCTTTGGTAAATCCCCGACACAATAAATGCGGAACAGAATCTATTTGGTAACGATGCTGGATGAGTGTGCAAATCCCCATCGTCCCCGGTCTTTTTGTTGTCACACTCCTGGTAATTGTACCATCTTCAGATTCTTGATAAGCCGCCTGAGCCGAATGACTGGTAACATCAATAAAAGGCGGTTCATAAGGAACTAATTGCTCTACAATATCAAGAATCGCCTGAGCGTTTCGCCCTCTTTTGGGAGGGATTATTTCATAGCTAAAAAGCGGATTATTTGCCTTTTCCAAATGTTCAATCACCTTCATAACTCGCTCCTAAAATAAATTATATCCAAGCCATTTTGAGATACTGTCGATATCAACATCTTTTCTATCAGAATAATCTTTCAACTGATCCTCCCCGATTCGTCCCACCGCAAAATATTTTGATTCCGGATTTGAAAAATACCATCCACAAACCGATGCGGTTGGAATCAAGAAGTAATTCTCCGATAGTTTCACATTTAACGTATCGGACACATTTAATATATCAAACAGTTTTTCCTTCTCAGAATGGTCGGGACATGATGGATAGCCCAAAGCCGGACGAATCCCAATTAGTTCAAAATCATTTTCAGCCGATTTATTGTATCCCCATAATTTTGTTTCAACCTCTTTGTGCAAATAATTTGCCAAAGCCTCAACTAACCTATCGGCAATTATTTTCATGAGAATCCCAGAATACTCATCACCATTTTCGACATATTGATTATAAAGTTCATCGGCACCACTACCAACAGTCGCTACAAACGCGCCGATGTAATCGTTGACTCCAGAATCTTTGGGGGCGATAAAGTCGCTCAAACTAAAGTTATAATTATTACCGGTTTTTTGTCTCTGTTGACGAAGACATGGAAGTGTCGAAATAGAATCCGCTATTGCTTCATTTTTGTATATAACAATATCGTCATCTTTTGTGTTGGCCGGGAACAATCCAACAATGGCACCTGGCTGCAATATATTTTCTTTTTCAATTTTATTGATAATACCTATCGCATCTTCTTTTAATTGATTTCGACTTAACTCAGATTTGCCATTGGCTCTAATATTTTTTTTCAAATCAAAAATTCGATAAAATTCATCCCAATCAATTAATGGAACCAATGTACATATTTCGATATTATCAATATGCTTAACACCCAACTCTTTCGGGATCGGTGGGGTATATTTTCCCCAATCGATAACAAATCTATTTTTGCGGGCTTCGATTAATGAAATCAATTCGGTTTTGGTCTGTTTATTGATCCTTTTTTTTCTCAAATGCGTATATTCTGACTTTATATTATTTACATATACAGTATTTTTATTTTCATTTTTTAAATTACTCAATACTTCAATGCTTCGTGATGCATCAGGAACATAAACCACAGCCCCGGAATACTCGGGTGCGATTTTGACAGCAGTATGTATTTTCGATGTTGTTGCTCCTCCAATTAGAACTGGTATCTTTACCTTTCTTTTTTCCAACTCTTTTACAATTGTCACCATCTCATCAAGCGAGGGGCTAACCAATCCACTCAAACCAATAACATCAACATTTTCGATTATTGCCTTATCTACTATTTTGTCTGTCGGAACCATCACACCCAAGTCAATTATCTGATAATTATTACATTCCATAATAATTCGTGTTATGTTTTTTCCAATGTCATGAACGTCACCTTTTACCGTTGCCAATAAGACCTTGCCTGAAACTGCCATTCCGCCTGTGTCTGCTTTTGGAAGATATGGTGACAATAAATCAACCGCTTGTTTCATAACCCGCGCAGATTTTATTACTTGAGGAAGAAACATCTTCCCTGATCCAAAATAATCGCCAACTTTAGACATCCCGGACATCAGAACATCTTCAACGATCTGCACTGGATTGCTATACTTATCCAATGCCTTAGGTATATCTATATCAAGATAGTCAATTGTCCCGTTTATTATCGAATAAACCAGTCGTTTTTCAATTGGGGATTCCCGCCAGGTAAGATCTTTTGTCTTCTTATTTTTTACACCTTTTTGCTCTGAGGCCTTCTCAACCAATCTGTCGGCGGCACTACTATCTCGATTTAAAACAACATCCTCAACTAGTTTTCTAAAATCAGTTGGAACATCTTCGATCAATGTTAGTTGACTTGGATTAACAATACCCATATCCATCCCGGCTTTGATTGTATGGTACAAAAATACCGAGTGCATCGCCTTTCGGATAGTATTGTTCCCTCGAAAAGCGAAAGACAGATTACTAATTCCGCCGCTAACAAGACTAAATGGTAATCGCTTTTTTATTTCCTTACAGGCCTCGATAAAATCAACCGCATAACTATTATGTTCTTTCATCCCCGTGGCGATAGTCAGCACATTTGGATCAAAAATAATATCCTCAGGCGGAAACCCGACCTTATCAACAAGTATATTATAAGCGCGACTGCATACATCAATTTTCTGTTTATATGTAACAGCCTGACCTTTCTCGTCAAAAGCCATAACAATCACAATTGCGCCATATTGCTTTATTAGTTGGGCTCGTCTATTAAATTCTTCTTCACCGTCCTTAAGACTTATTGAATTTACAATCCCCCTACCCTGAATAGATTTTAGCCCAGCTTCAATAACATCCCAATTAGACGAGTCTATCATAATCGGGACTTTACAGATATCAGGATCAGATGAAATCAAATTCAAAAACTTAACCATCGCCGCTTTGGAATCCAACAGTGGACTATCCATTCCAATATCAATAATTTGCGCCCCGGCACTCACCTGCTGACGCGCCACAGACAGTGCTTTTTCGTAATTTTCATTCTGAATCAACTTTTTGAATTTTGCCGATCCGGCCACATTGGTTCGTTCTCCGATATTTACAAATAACGAATCTGGTCTTATCACCAGCGAATCAAGTCCGCTTAGGTGACAATAATTATCTTTTTTCGGCGCTACCCTCGGACTTATATTTTTGACCGTATCGGCTATCGCTTTTATATGTTCAGGGGAGGTTCCGCAACATCCGCCCACTATATTCACTAAACCATCGGATGCATATTCCCGGATCGCACTTGCCAATTCATCAGGCGATTCATTATATAAACCGTTTTCATCAGGTAATCCGGCATTCGGATGAAGCGATACGAATGTATCCGTTAAACTTGAAAGTTCAGTTATATGCTGTTTGTACTTATCGGCACCAAACCCGCAATTCAAACCAACACAAAAAAGATCAGCATGTTTGACCGAATACCAGAATGCTTCTATCGTCTGCCCCGATAAAGTTCGCCCATTCAGATTTGATACTGTCGCGGAAACTAATATAGGAATCTTTTTGTTTTTTTGTTTCTGCATGTTCTGGATAGCAAACAATGCCGCTTTACAGCATAAGGTATCAAAAACCGTCTCGACGATTATTAAATCAACTCTGCCATCAATGAGCCCCTCAACAGCGGTTGAATAGGCGGACACCATGTCATCAAAAGCCAGATCACGATACCCGGGATCTTCAACTTTTGGCGAAATTGATAATGTCTTATTTGTGGGTCCAAGCGTCCCGGCGACAAATTTAATTTCGTTTGGGTTCTTCTGGATAAAATTTGAAACGGCCTTTTTGGCCAGACAAGCCGACTCATAATTCATTTTATAAATATCGTTTTCAGTTGAATAATCAGACTGCGTAATTGAGGTGGCACCAAATGTATTTGTTGTAACTATATCTGCTCCGGCTGAAATATATGCAGTATGTATCTGATTGATAACATCCGGTCTGGTCAACGATAGAATATCATTATTACCCATCAGGTCACAACTATGATTCTTATAGATATCACCCCGGTAATCACCTTCACTTAATCGGGCGTTTTGAATCATTGTTCCCATTGCACCATCAAGAACCAGAATACGTTTTTCCAACTCCTGAATTAATCTGTTATCTTTCTGAGAAATAATGTCCATCTCCATTTCAATAATTTATCTAAGGTAACATAATTTTAATATTCACAAAACAATCAAAATTACAAATGATTAAAACATCTGAAATTAATATACTATTTTTAAAATATCTTTATAATAAATATTATTTTGAACAATGTTCTTCTAAGCATTTTTTTCTCAATTTTAAAAGATGTTTCCCCGCTTCTTAGAGATATATGTATTCAGAATAATAAATTAAACTAATTGCAGATTAATAAAAATTATGTTATTTTAATAATGGTATACACTCGGGCAGGGTTGGACAAAAACATCTTCCGCATTTAGTACCGAACGGGCTATTGGCCATCGGTACCGCCGGTCAATCTGAGGATTGCAATGCATTGGCAAAAATATGAAACAGAAATAATATTAGATATTTTTTGGAAAATCACATTATTTTTACCCTGTGAGCAACTCGTTTTTGCTATAGGAGAAGTCAATCGTAGGAAATGTGAGACCCCTGGCGCTTAGTCTAAATAGGCATATTTGTCATAATTGAACACATATTAAGCATATATGAAATCAGGTGTCTTGCCGATAGTATTTCAATAAGGAGGAGGAATGGAAAGATCGCCAAATTATATTAGGTTCATTGTTTTCTTTATTGTTTTAATTTCATCTGGGAATTTGATGTCACAAACGGCTTATCTGGTCAGTCCTACAGATGGTTCAACAAATATACCTGTTCCCGCGCAGTTTAACTGGAGCGGATCAGGTATGGAATATTACTGGATACAAATTGATGATGATCCCGGATTTGGCAGTCCTGTAATAGATGACGATAATATTGTCAATACAACATATTCCGCAAATTCTCTACAATACAATACTACTTATCACTGGCGGATCAATGGTCATGTGTATGATACTTGGGGCGGATATTGGAGAGGTTTCACTAGTAGTTGGAGTTTCACAACGGAGTGTCCCAGACCAGGTCCTCCAAATTTATTAGAACCGCTTAATGGTACCGATGATGTTGAATTGCCAGTCTTTTTTGACTGGGATGATATCTTTGGCGTTTATGAATATGAAATTCAAATTGATGATAATTCCGATTTTTCCAGTATTGAAGAAGGATACTATTTATCCAACTCGCAACATACTTCCTCCAGCCTGAACCAGGATAGCTATTATTTTTGGCGGATCAGAGCACGATTCAATAATGGATGTAGTTGGGGTAGCTGGGGAGCAACCTGGGGGTTTTCGACGGAATGTCCAGTTCCAAATCAGGCAAACCTGATATACCCAGCTAACAATGAGATCGGCCTTTCCGCGCCATTAATTCTTGATTGGGATGATGTGTCACTGGCCGAGTATTATCATCTTATATTAGATGATGATCCATATTACAATAGTCCCGAGATTGATTATGATTTTTCAGCGGGTTATTCTGATTATACAGTATCATCATTAGATATCGACAAAACATATTATTGGAAAGTTTTAGCATATAATTCGTGTGGTGATGGTGAATGGAGTTTGAATCGACAATTTACTACTGCGTGCCCGACCCCGGAACCACCCGCCCAATTGGCGCCATTTGATGGGGCCACCGATTTAACCTTACCACTTCAAATCAGTTGGAGTAGTAGTATAGATCAGATCGCATATCGTTTGCAGGTAGATGATGGGCTTGAATTTGGCGCGCCAACATTTGATTATTATTCAGAAAGCGCTACATTTTATAATATTAATTCTTTTCTTGAAGAGGGTAAGTCTTATTATTGGCGAATCAAAGTTGAAAACAATTGTGGTTGGAGTAACTGGAGTCCGGTTTGGGAGTTCTCAATTAATTGCCCAACAGTAGCCACACCGGTCTTAGTAGCACCAGATAATGGCTCAGAAGATGAATATCTACCTGTTATTCTTGATTGGGGCGATGTGCCAAACGCTTCTGGGTTTCATATTCAAATTGATAATCACCCCGCCTTTAGCAGTATTGAAATTGATTATGAATTTCCCGCCGGGCCATCTAATTTTTATCCAATTGGAATCAGTGAAGGTGTAACATATTTTTGGAAAGTAAAAGCAACCAATAGTTGCTTTGAAAGTGGTTGGAGCGAAGTTTATAGTTTTGTTGGCAAAGGTATTCCTCTATGCGGTGATGTTAATAACGATGAATCAATTGATATTCTTGATATTGTCCATACGATAAACTTTATTTATAAAAAAGGATTACCGCCTTGCAGTCCGGTTGATTTACCGGCTGAATAATTACAGTCTCGAACTGATTGGTTATTTTTAAAGATCGACTCGGAGTTTAATCCTGCTCCAATTTCAGGATTCAAAAGATAACTATCTTGACAATATAATATTCCTGCTTATATTTATATATATAAGGCATTTGGCCTGATTTCAAATTAAACGCAACTCGACAAAATAGAATTTATAACTTTTATGACTCGCTCAGGTAACAACTAAGAGTGACGAAAAATAAGGATTATTTTAGATAAAAATATTTATTCATTGAAAGGGGTTGGTTATGTCATTTTCAGTAAAAGAGGTTGAATATTATTATTCACTGGTGGCCGATAAACCGGGTGAGGCCAGAAAGATTTTGGAATTTCTGAGTGAAAAACAGGTAAATC
>JAAERC010000722.1 GCA_024230695.1 Candidatus Zixiibacteriota bacterium | reverse complement strand
GCAACAGAACCATCTTTTTGTTGGGAGTAGTTATCGTTTTTACGCTTTTATCGTATAACCAGCCTTCGGTAGTTAGAGCATCGATAATGGCAACACTGGTTCTTTTGGGGAAAGCGTTCCAGAGGAAAATTGATTTAAATAATATAATTGCTACAACGGCTCTAATAATATTATTGATAAAACCGACTGAGTTTTTTGATGTTGGGTTTCAATTGTCGTTTACTACAGCCTGGGGATTGATTTTCCTTACGCCAAAAATAACCAAGTTGTTAGAACCTATTCAAAGTCGCCGGTATTATAAGTTTTTAATATTTCCTTTTATTATTAGTCTTGTCGCCCAGATTGTGGCTTTGCC
The DNA here is from genome assembly GCA_024230695.1 of Candidatus Zixiibacteriota bacterium. The sequence continues at coordinate 2,517 of JAAERC010000722.1, read as the reverse complement.
GATGTCCGCATATTATTTTCATCGACTTCCAATGATTGCATTTGTTTCGAATATCTTGATTGTTCCGTTAGTTTCTATAATTGTTATAGGTGAGGTTACAATTCTTCTGGCAACTTTTCTCTTACCGGTTTTTGGATCATTTGTTGGTTCATTGGTAGAACCATTTCTTCAACTAACAATATTTTTATTGCAATATTTTGGTTCTGAGAAGATTGCGATGGTTCAGGCTTTTCAAATAACATCGATTCAATTAGTTGCTTATTATGTGATTTTAATACTGCTTGTTTATTCAATGAGATTAAAAAAATCACGAAGACTACTAATTATCGCTATTTTGGTTTTTAGTAATATGGTAGTATTTGGGCAACTATTTTCTGAAAAGTATGATTATAAATTTACTATTTTTTCATCTTCGGGCGGGGTAGTAGCATTGGCCGAAACAGATAAGACACAGTTAATTCTCGGTGATTTACCATCTAAAAAATATAATATCACAGATAAAACAGTGGTTCCATATCTGGCAAACAGGAATATAGATAAATATTCAATTATCGCGCTGTCTAATGATTACCCGACCATTAAAGAGGTTTTGTTTCTATTAAAACGAAATGGATTCGTAAATGCGCTTATTCCGGCTTCATCTCGAAATCTGAGCCTTGATTTAATTGCAGACAAATTTACAGAAGTAAGCAAATCGCAGATAGAATATTATGAAGAATTAGTCTGGCCGGTAAGAATAAAGACCGATAGGCTTTTCCTTGATCACAATCTTTTAAATTACCGTTTTGATTCAGTAAGTGTTATTTTTCTTAGCCGGACTAATAAACCTAGTCATGCTTGCCGGCTTATTCAAAATATTCACCCGCAAAAAATCATTGTTAAAGATTTGATTGATAAATCAGATTTTTTATCAATTTTGGAATCTATGGATATTAAGGCAAAATTGACAGAAAATGTTAAATCAACTCATTATTTGATCTGTCAACGCCTGACAAAATCGGCTCAAGAAGAAATCCGGCAAAATTACTCATATATTTCTGAATACGTTAAAATTATTGAGCTTTCCCAAGTTGGTGCTGTCGAATTGTTTATAAGAAATGGCCAGCTTTACCATATTAAATGTGGGAATTATAATATCTTCTGACTTAAGAATACTGGCTAAAATCCCGATAAAATAAAAGAAATACAAGAATGGTAACAAGTTCCGGAAAACATAATATTCAGGGATGTTGTTGATATGGGTTTAGTTGGGAATCTGAAAACAGTTTCATTTCCAGATATTTTGCAGTTGTTAGCAACTGGCAAAAAATCAGGGATTTTAGAAATATCCACCAAAGCAAGGCAGAAAGAAATTGCCTTTAGAGATGGTGCAATTATATTTGCATCATCGATTAATTCATCTGAAGATCTTTTTGGTAATCTTCTATTGAAGCGCGGAAAAATATCCAAAGAAGATCTGGACCGTGCCATAATGATGCATAAGCAAACTGGTCGTCAACTGGGAACAACACTGGTTGATTTGAATCTATTTGAAAAAGAAGAAATCATCGAATGTTTAAAACTTCAGATTGAAGAGATAGTTTATAACCTGTTTTCGTGGGATGAGGGAGAGTTTAAATTTAATGAAAATGCCTCGCCGCGAAATGCGCAGTTTACAATTGAGCTAAGTACAATGAATGTTATCATGGAAGGGACCCGTCGAATTGACGAGTGGGTCGAGATACAAAAAGTTCTTCCTCCAGATGATATTAAAATCAGATTGACCACAAATCCCAAGAGCAAAAAAGATGAAATAAAGATAAGCATAGATGAATTCAGAATTTTATCGCTTATTAATGGCGATAGAACACTTCCCGATATTATTCAATCTTCGCCAATTGGTGAGTTTGTTACTTATCGGGCGTTATACCGCTTGATACTTGGCGGGCTGGTTGAATCGGGCGGACAAGTTGTCGCCGGTGAAGAAGTTGTCAATAATGAAGAAGAGGTTATTCTGACGATCCTTTTCTCATTATATAATAATTGCTTTTACAGAATTCGTTCTTTAGTGGAAGATGTCGTTGGGGACCAGAATCCGATGTTTAATAAATATCTTGCTGGTTTTCGCAATAGCTTCCTTATTTATTTCCCTGGCTTTGATCCAGGCGCTGATACAAAAATTACTTTTGATAAATTCTATGCGGCCATTCTAAAGATCCCGGCTCCGGTCAGGATGCATTCAGTAATGAGTGCTTTGGAGCATATGTTGGATAACCAATTGGAATATGTATTTTATTTTCTCGGAAACGGCGTTTACCGCCGTGCGGTTGGTCGTGTTAAAAAAGAAATTACTGAGCCATTGGCTTTAAAGAGAGAGATGGTAAAAAGATTTCATATAGATGAAAACCTTGATAAATCAATTCGTAAAGCCGCAATGGTTGTTAACCTGATGAAAGGCGCATAATGATGAATAAAATAAAAAATATATTATCAAGTGTATTACTAATAGGCCTTATATGTACTCAAACGGCAAACGCG
>JAAERC010000721.1 GCA_024230695.1 Candidatus Zixiibacteriota bacterium | reverse complement strand
CTCAACAACAATAACGGTATTACCAAGATCACGAAGGCCATGTAATGTTTTTAGAAGTTTCATGTTATCATGCTGATGCAGACCTATTGATGGTTCATCGAGAATATACATCACACCAACCAATCGTGATCCGATTTGTGTAGCCAGTCTGATTCGTTGTGATTCACCGCCCGATAAAGTTGTGGCGGAACGGCTTAGGGTCAAATAACTAAGTCCGACATCATCCATAAAAGAGAGCCGTTCTTTTATTTCTTTTATTATTTGGCGAGCGATAAGTTCTTGTTTTCGGGTTAATTTGATTTTATTAAAATATTTTCGCGCCTCTTTAATTGACATATCAGTGATTGAGTCAATCGTTTCCCGATTAATGATGACAGATAACGATTCTGGTTTCAGACGCGCACCGTTGCAGGTTGGGCAGGCGGAAATTGACATGTACTGTTCGATCCATTGCCTGATTCCATTTGATTCTGTCTGTTTATAACGTCTTTCAAGATGCCTGATAACACCCTCAAATTTATTGGTATATTTTCCTGAACCGCGTCCATTTGAATGTTCATAGGTGAAACTTATTTGATCCCGGCCAGAACCGTATAGAAGGATTTTCTGAAGTTTGGCGGAGAGTTTATTAAAGCTGGTCGATAAATTAAAATCGTAATGTTCAGCCACCCCTTTGAGCATATAACGATACCAATTGGCATTATCTGATTTCCACGGATGGATCGCACCTCGGTTTAAGGCCAGGGATGGGTCAGGAATAACCAGATTAGGATCGACCTCCATTTTTTGACCAAGTCCACTACAATCCTGGCAGGCTCCATAAGGGGAATTAAATGAGAACATTCTCGGCGATAGTTCTTCATAACTGATATTACAGTGCAAACAGGCCGACTGTTCCGAAAATAGCAGATCCTTTTTTTTAATATTTACTAAAACGGTTCCACCCGATGTTCGCAGGGCAGTTTCAACCGAATCGGCCAATCTTCGTGCCGCACGTTTTTTGACTACGAGGCGATCCACTACAGCTTCAATAGTATGCTTAACATTTTTTTTGAGATTTATTTCGGATTCCGATTCCACAATTTCACCATCGATTCGCAACCGGACATATCCCTCGCGGCGGGCATTTTCTATAATCTCCCGATGTTCACCTTTTCGCCCTTGAATTAATGGCGAAAGAACCATCAGTCGGGTACCCTCATCAAAAGATAACACCGAATCAACAATCTGCTCAACCGTTTGCCGTGTTATAGGCCGTCCGCATTTGGTGCAATGCTGAACTCCGACACGGGCAAACATCAGTCTCAAATAATCATATATTTCGGTGACG
>JAAERC010000720.1 GCA_024230695.1 Candidatus Zixiibacteriota bacterium | reverse complement strand
AGTATCAAGTAGTTCGCGAACATTGCCCGGCCAATCATAATTTATTAGTACCGACATTGCCGATGAATCAAACTTTTTGGGAGTTAATCCCTGTTCAATCGTCTGACGATCCTTAAACCTTTCAACTAATAATGGAATATCCTCTTTTCGTTTACGAAGTGGCGGCATTTGTATATGAATCCCTTTTAGTCGGTAATATAGATCTTGGCGGAATTTGTCCTGCTCAACCAACTTGATCAGATCTTTATTTGTGGCACATAATAATCTTATATCTGTGATCTTTACATTCGGCGATCCAACTGAATGATATTCTCCAGATTCCAAGACCCTAAGTAATTTCCCCTGAGTTGTAATATCAAGATCACCGATTTCATCTAGAAACACTGTCCCCCCGTTGGCGTATTCAAATAAACCGATCCTATCACCAACTGCCCCGGTAAAGGCACCTTTAACGTGGCCAAATAACTCAGATTCGACAAGATCAGGAGCTCGGTGGTTACAGTTAAATATTACCAATTTTTCTTTTTTGCGTTTACTATGATTATGAATCGCTCGCGCAACCAGTTCCTTACCAGTTCCGGTTTCACCGATTATCATAATTTTACTATTGGTTGGAGCGATTTTATTGATCAGGCGATAAACTTCCCGCATCGAGGATGTCTGTCCGATCAATCCAAAATTAGTCTCGGCATGAGTTGATAATATCTTATTATCTTTCTTTAGATGATAAGACTCCACCGCATTACGTACTGAACGAATCAACTTTGCGACCGGCTCGCCTTTTAAAATATAATCAAATGGTTTTTCATCAAAATCAATAGCGTCTTCATCATAATCGCCGGGATAGCCGGTATGAAATATAACAGGAATATCCGGTTGAATTGTCCGTATCTCACGAGCCGCCGTGATACCATCAACGTCGGGCATTTTGATATCCATCACTACTGTGGCAATGGAATCATGTTGTCTAACAATTTCGATTGCTTCTTTGCCAGATTTGGCCAAGATTGTTGTGTATTTATCTTTGAAGATATCATCGAGCATCTCCAAAACCTGCTCATCATCATCGACAAGCAATATTGTATATTTTTTACTCAAATTCATAATATCAGATTATTCCAAATTGTTGTTTTTGTCAACAGTATTGGCCGTATAATTTTTCAAGTTTATATTAAATGTTGTTCCAGCCCCAAACACACTCTTAACAGAAATTGCGCCGCCATACATTTCAATAATTCTCTTAGTCATGGCCAAACCAATTCCGGTACCACCGCTTTCAGATTTCTGCGAAAAGAACGCCTCAAATATTCTGCCAAGATATTCGGTTCGAATCCCACAGCCATTATCCTCAAACGAAATATTACAGCAATCATCATTGGAGAACCATTGAATATTTATTTTTCTTTTATTGTTTTCATCAGTTTTGCCTTTTTCAACCATAGCATCAATACTGTTAAGAAGTAGATTATTAAAAGCAAGCAATAGTTGTCGCCTGTTTGACATAATAAGACAGTTATTCCCTCCGGTAGTATTCACCGCCACCTTGTTTTCTAAAAGCCGGAGTTGGTTATTATTTAATAACTCCTTAACAATTTCATTAATATTGACCCGTTCTGGCATCTGTTCTGTATCAAGCTTTGTGTATGATGAAATAAGACCGGTTATATCTGCGGCTCTGGTTATTGATCGTTCTGCAATCAATGTGTATTTTTTTAGTTCTTCTTTATCATTCTTGCTTGATTGAGAACTCAATTTTATTCTGTTTAATGACGCTGTGGCCGGGAATAAAGCATTACGTATTTCATGAGCAAAGGTACCGGCAATACGTTTGGCCTGAATCAATTTTTCAGTGTTAATCACTTTGATTTTCTGCTCGGCAGTTTTGCGTTCAGTAATATCTTCAGTTAAAATAACCACCCTTTCAACATTTCCAGACGCGTCTTTAATGGCATAAAAATGCTGTGAGACCCAGAGATTCGTAGTCCTTGATCTTGCTTTTGGAGTATGGATATCAGAGATATGTAAATACCCGCCATCGGTATAAATTCGCTTCAAATCAGGTAATTTTTTACCCAAATAATCATCATACTCATCAAATTTTAGTTCGGTTCTCTCTCTATCAGTAAATTCTTTTATTTCTTCATCTGTAAATCCCCAAATTTCGCGCCAGGTTTTATTATAGCCAAGTAATTTCCCAGTACGACTACGAACCGATACCCCCAAAGGCGAATGTTCGATTACCGCCTTATTAAATTGCTCGCTTTGAAGTAGATCATCAACCGCCTTCTTTTGTTCGGTAAGATCGATTACTGCTCCAAACGCACCGATATACTTACCTGACTTATCAAAACGGGGTGAAGAGGACACATATAACGATTTCTTATTTCCGGAAGGGGTTATAATTTCCATCTCATAATGAGAAGAAATATTCATCATACGTTTTTTTGTTTGAGCTAAAACAGTTTTTTTCTGCTTATCAGGAATAAAATCCAATAGATTCTTGCCTACTATTATTTCTTCAGAATCAACCTCAAAAATCTTTAAAAATGCAGGATTACAAAATTGTACCACTTCATTTTCATCAACAACACCAATACCTTCCAAAATAGAATCAAAAAGCTCTTGATACCGCTTTTCCGATTTTTTACGCTCTTCCTCAATTTGTTTTTGCTCTGACATATCTCTAATAGTAATAAACTCGGCAGGTTCT
>JAAERC010000719.1 GCA_024230695.1 Candidatus Zixiibacteriota bacterium | reverse complement strand
TTTATCTTCTTTACTTATATTTTGGGGGTAAAGAGAGACCAATGGTCTTTGTCTGCGAAAAACACCTTTGAATAGTTCGGTGATACCGTTTGTTGCCAATAGCCCGGTTGATAACAAAAACAAATCCTGAGAAATATCTTTCTCTTTTTCATCTCGGGGCCATTTTGCATTTAGGCCAATAAGAATTGGTACTGCCGCAAATGACGTAGCAACTGAGCCAAATCCATTATCGAGGAAATTTGTTTTCCCGGGATAATACTTTCCGCCCAAAAAACTCATTATCTTCTTTTCGCCGGGTAAAGGTTTGATCCAGTTGGACAAACCATCTTTGGTACGATTATTCTTTGTGATGTTACCAATTACAGCAATACCACCACTACCCAAAGTAATACCGGTTGATTCTTTGACCGACAAATAATTAGTTGCATCAGAAGTGATTGTACCAAAAGGACTCAATAATAAAAAGGTTGATAATAAAAGAATGCTGGAAGCCTGTAAAAATATGGATAAAACGGTTTTCAATCTTTTTCCCAATTTCGTTTTTGTTAAAATAATATCTAACAGATTAATTTGGATGCTCGATACCTACAATTTTATAAAGCTCCAACTGTTCATTACACCAAATTTTAAAAATGGTAGAGGAGGATAAATCTGTTTGTTCTCGTTTTGTCTTAATAAAAATTTCAAAAAGAAATCCTTTTTCATCGCCCAATAAAATATTTTTTGAGTTATTGGAAACATATTTCATTATATCTGATTCGAGCAAAATTATTGGATCTGTTGTTTGCTGTAAACCGAATAATTCTTTGCCATTTATCCTGATATCATAATGATATAGTGCGTTATTTTTTTCTATTCCATATTTTACAGATAAATCGTCAAAATGTAACTCCCAATTTTTATCACCCTTTTTCAAATAAGGATAATCGAGCGGGTTGATCCTGCCAAACCAGTACCGTCCGATTTTTGCCTGACGCTGTTTTAATGTTTTGAAAAGATAGTCCTCAGCGTCATTATTAGATAAATACCCCGATCTGATCAAAGCCTTAAGATCATCATCGGAAAATGCCATAACAATTTTGGCTCCCCAATAATTATCCTGCATGGTCTTCTGTTCGAAAGCAGGATTTGGGAAAATTGGATCAAATTCATTTGGTTCAAACAATTCCGATTCGAAATAACCAATTGATGGATATTTATACAGTTTGGCGTATTGCCAGGGCCAGGTTTTTAATCCTAAAGTAGCCACATTTATCATCACGTCTTTCAAATCAAAATAATTGGCATAACCCTTGCGCACCGGTTTGGGACGTCTTCCATCAGAACCAAAAGTCGAGCCAAAATCCATCTGGTAATGCTTAAGATATCCGTCGCCATCTTCCCCAATATACACATCCATACTGTTATGGTCCTTTAAATCATAATGATTAATAAGAGAACCAATAACATACAATCCACGCAGGTCCCGGCGATGTTGATGAGGACACCAATCATTTGGGTCACCTCGTCTGGTACCGTCATATATAAACGGGCCCTTAACATTTCCAATATTTAATGAAGCCAAAGATCGTATCTGTCCGTCGGATTCAAATTGCACTTTAATTAATATGTCATTAATATCTTCCATTGTTAATGGCCGTTTTTTGCCGTCTTTATCCTTAATCGTTGCTCCTTCTCTAATTCGAAGCATCTCCGGCCGCCAATAAACAATCGTCTCCTGAGTAACATTGTACCCACAAGCATATAGGTATCTTGAACCCATAGCCGCCGCCGCGGTCGCCATCTCAGGATTTCCAGGAGGATCAAATTTAATTATATACTGATCGCCGCGAGAATCTTCGATCCAGAATCCGGGTGTCGTTCCGCCAGTTTTGGGTCTAAACACATGCCATATATTAGTTGTGTCCGGTCCGGGAGTCAGAGCAAGTCCGGTCTCGATTTCCTCGGGAGTCATACGCGTAGTCGGATAACCATGCCGATTAGTAAACCAGCTTGAATTGGGAACTTCATCGAGACTATTCACATTTTTTGCCTTGGTCATGTTTCCTGCTATTTTGCGAATATCTCTATCGATATCAAGAATTTCATTGAGTTGATCAAATGAAGTCCGTTTTATGGTCATCCACATTAAATTTGGTTCTTTGTAATTCGGCTCTGGAATTGGTTTTTTATCATTATCCAGCCAATATGGTTCTTCCGGATTCAGGGCAGGTGGATTGGAACATGATTGCAATATCAATCCTGATAATACAAGTAGTACGACAATCACACCAATTTTAGTCAGACTTGATATAGATGACTTGTTTACCAATGCGCCCCCAATTCAAAATAAAATCTAAATGACTCTTCGCTAAAAGCGATCTGAGTCAAACCAACCAGATTCTTGGAATTCCATATTCTCAATCCAAACCCTGCAGAATATTTCCATCCTCTAAAAAAGGCTTCATCGGTCATTTTTTCATAAACTCTGCCTTCTTCAAAAAACAAATAGGCATCGGTCATATCAAAAATCGGATAACGATATTCAATCGCGGCAAATGCAAGATCGTTATTGATAAACCGCCCATGATTGAATCCTCGCAATATTTCCGAACCACCAAGATTGCTTATAAGATATACTGGTGCCGCCGGAGTATCATCAAAATCAGCATCAAATCTTTGTAAAAATATTCTAAGTGCAAATAACCTTTTCCACCAAATATTGATATATTGATGATAGTCAATCGAATATTTATCGAAATCGAGATCGGTTGATAGACCTGTTCCATCATATCTTATATATTCCGCGCGGATCAAGCTCCCCCGCGATGGCTGTCC
>JAAERC010000718.1 GCA_024230695.1 Candidatus Zixiibacteriota bacterium | reverse complement strand
GGTAATCTTCCTCCCGAAAAAATCGAGATGTTTTTTATGGCCTGTTATAATCTCGATACTTTCAGAAAATTCTTATTTGGCAGTAGTTTCTTTGGCAAAATCGATATAGACGAGGAAACAAAAGCAAAACTTAAGGAAGATGATGTCGAATTAATGAAATTCGGCCTTGACTGGCTCCGTTTTTCCATTTTTGGTGAAGATACAATGAAAATCAATCAGGACGTTGCAGATTCAAAGGAAAAAGAACTTCGCGCCAAAGGTGAAATTAAGGATGAACCAGAGGATGAATCGGGGAAATAGCCTATTTCCAAATAATTGCCACTTTTTCTAAAGAATAATATACTGGTTCCTTGACAGTATTGATTGAATCTATTAATATAATAATCCAGTTATGATTTAATAAATCGCTGGATTATTTGTTTACTAAGTCTAACTATACTACACGCCGATGTAAGTTATATGAGTTGTGATAAGAAAATTAAAATATTCTCCAGTTTCCTTTTTTTACTGGTATTAATATTTCCCACAAAGGAAATATTTGGTCAAGGAAATATATATGGCAATGTAACCAATTCTGATGCCTCTACCCCATCCAATGGTGAGATCTCCTTTATTGGATATCTTGAAGGCACCGATGAGGAGATCAAGATAGAAAGCTGTGTTGGAGCCGGATATGACAATGGGAACTGGTATGATAATCTTCCAAACTATCTAACCGCTACCGCCGGAGATCAATTTAATTTTCATTTCTATAATTCTATCAATGGTGAAGGCGCTAATTTAAATTCAATAATTAAAATCGGTTCTTTTCAACAAGAGGATATTTCACTTTCTTTTATTACTCGACCGGAAAAACCAGATGAGCTAACGGGCAAGGGAATCTCAGGACCGTCAGTTGAAATTAATTGGGTCTCTGTGTCTGGTTTGACATATCATATTTATCGAAGACAAGATCCATCCAACGGCTCATTTTTTAGGTTAGATGATCCCTCGGGAAATCTTTCAAATCCGGGCGTTGTTTCTGGTCCATTTATTGATAACACCGTGGATGGAGCCAGTTTATATGACTATTTGATAATAGCTGAGAACTCTGCCGGAGATCTGAGCCCGCATTCGGCAGTAATCACTATATCATCTAAGGCTTTTATGTGTGGTGACGTTGATAATTCAGGGAAAATCGACATTCTTGATATTGTTTTTCTTATCAACTTTAGATATAAAGGCGGACCCGCCCCAGAATTTATGGCATCAGCCGAAGTCAACAACGACGGGAGATTAGATATATTAGATGTTGTCCATCTAATTAATTTTAGATATAAAAGCGGACCGGATTTAATATGTCCGGATGAATTCGAATACCCTTAATAAAATGGTTTCCATTTCTCGTCTGATGGTTTCGGCGTCAGCAAACTAACAACTATTAATAGCGTTAAAGATATTATTAGTGCAGGGTAAACTGTCGGTATCTCAAATGGCTGTCCCAGAATTTCCCATAAAATCGTTATTATCACTGCCGAACTAATTGCAGAAACTCCCCCAGCGGCGGTTGCTCTTTTCCAGAAAAAAGCAGCCATCACAGCCGGAGTAATACCAACTCCATATATAGTATAGGCATAAATAGCCATTTCCAATATTTTCTCAAAAAATCGTACCTGGACAAAAGCAACTACGCCTAATACT
>JAAERC010000717.1 GCA_024230695.1 Candidatus Zixiibacteriota bacterium | reverse complement strand
TTTCATCATTCTTTGAATTGGATCTTTTTAATTGTTGAGCCCTCCGAAATGCTTTTTTGACCTTTTTTAAATTATCAATTCCTTTCCTCCAACCTTGTAACCCTAAATCATCGCACAATCCCATGATTAATATTATGATCTTGCGTAAGGCATCGAAAAGGAGATTGATGTCAGTTGGATAATGCACGTCTGTTTCTGTAACAGTAGAATCGCAACTGGCTCTTAACCCTTCGTCCGCCTCTTTCCCAACAATTTTATGACCATAATTCACTGTTATTTGGTTAATTTCGTCGAGAACTTCGGGAGTAAAGAGAGCCACATTATCTTTAATTGTTTGCAATGCATACTGATCATCCCAATTAAGAACACTATGGCCTAACATCAATCGTAAGTTCTTGTGATTATTAGCAAGTTCATGTAATTTATCGTAATCAATATTACAATTTAATTTCAACATTCCTAACACAAATATTTTCCACAAATTCATACCCTCCCGACCATTCATTGGGTCTACATTTTCAGGGACTAGTCCCATTAGCACTGTAAATATGGCATCTTTTGTTTCCTTATCGGAATACATACTTTGTATGCCAATGAGCAGCTTAGTTATCTCATCTCTTGATTTCAAATCAAATTTAATGTTTTCGATAGCAACTGCGCCAAAAGTCATTTGGGGTTCCATAATTTTTCTCATTTTTTTCTCCGAATGTTTACTACGATTGGGTGTGAATCACGGCTGTTGTAGAAATATTGA
>JAAERC010000716.1 GCA_024230695.1 Candidatus Zixiibacteriota bacterium | reverse complement strand
CGTTTAACCAAAGTCGATTCTACAACAATCGACTCTCCTGACCCTGAAAGCGTATCCACTTTGAAATAATACCCGGATTCATCGCTATCAAAAGTAATTAATTGAAAAAACACATCGGACGCGGCAGGGATTTGCCATCCAGTTTCATAGGTTCCATCGTCAAGAACCGTATTGAAGGCTTTTATTGTATCGCTTTGATCCCGATAGAATATTCGTTCCTTATAATTACTTGAAAAAGTAATCGAGTCTCCCAGTGGAAGTTTTGCAATAAAATCTTCCACTATATAATATCTACCAAGACGATAATTAGGAAGGCTTGCAGCTGCCACTGCCCTTGCATTGAAGGATAAGCCGCTATCACTGACAAACGCCCCGTCAATACTGTAATTCAAACCAGAATATGCCCAAAATCTCCATCCATGAAATTGGTAAGAATCCCCAAATTGTTTAATAAAATATGCATATCGCTGGAGAGCACTCTCAAATTTATATGCCAGAGTAGTATCATCGCCACGAATACGATATATATATCCTGTAAAATCGTCATCAATAACAGCGACAGCATCTCTGGTATAACTAAATGGATATATAATTTTTGACGGCTCATATAAATCAAGTGAGTCAACACTTATCATTCGCGACACATTTTCAACTCGATAAAAATACAGATCAGCGCTTTCGTCCATAGCAAAAGGCGCTTCTTCGGGATATAAGTCATTAGAATATAATTCTTTACCAT
>JAAERC010000715.1 GCA_024230695.1 Candidatus Zixiibacteriota bacterium | reverse complement strand
TGCCTTTTTTGAGGGTTAAATTAGATTAGGCTTACGTCGGGGCGTAGCGCAGTCAGGTTTAGCGCACTCGCTTGGGGTGCGAGAGGTCGGCAGTTCAACTCTGCTCGCCCCGACCATAATTATTACGATTACATGAATAATTCCTTAGACAAAACAATAATTCTAATTCCAGCATTTAATGCCGCTTTGCATTTAGAAGAATTACTTACAAGAATTAAAAACATTGATCCTACAATTGACATTTTAGTTATTAATGATGGTTCAACCGATAAAACAGCAGCTATTGTCGAGAGCCAAAATTATCAGAATTGTACTATTCTGACTAATAAAACAAACCGGGGCAAAGGTTATTCGCTCAAACGCGGTTTTGCGTATGCTTTTGATAATAATTATGACTATCTGATTACTATTGATGCCGACCTTCAACATTGTCCAGAAGAGATTACGCAGTTTGCGATAAAAAAAAATAAGGGGCATATATGTATTGGAAGCAGAGATTTATCTATGAGCAAAATGCCTATAGGTAGATGGTTGTCGAACAATCTGACCTCATTTATGGTCTCGATTTTTGGCGGCAAAGTTATTAAGGACTCACAATCCGGTTTCAGGATGTTTGACTTAAAAGTTTTAAAGAAAATGAAAGCCGATTCAAATAAGTTCGATTTTGAATCGGAACTTCTGTTTCAAACCGGACTGCTAAATATAAATGTTGACGATGTGCCAATTGACACAATATATAAAAATGAAAATTCCTCGATTAGTCATTTTGGCGATACATTTCGTTTTATCAAACAAATATGGCGGAGGATCATGTTATGAAACTTTCTGATCTGTTTTCGCATTGGGAGACAATTCGCAATGAAATGATAGAAGGCATTGGTTCACTCACTCAGAGACAACTTGATTGGAAACCTTCTGGATGGAAAAGTAGTATTGCCGATTTGTTACGGCATATTTCCGAGACCGAACTTTGGTGGATCGGTAATGTTGTATTGAGAAAAGACAACTATCAAGACTTAACCGCTTCTATGGCACCTGATTTGAAATCAATTATTAAAGAACTGGAAGTTTCCCACAGATATGTTTTTGAACTTGTAAATTCTAAAACTATTGATAACTTGGATGAGATTTTTAAAATTCCGAAAAGCGATGAAAAACTTGGTCTGAAATGGATACTTTGGCATACAATTGAACATGAGATGAGACATCGCGGACAGATTTTTATGATAATGCGTTTGCAGGGAATTGCGCCACCGAATGTTTAGAGTATAAGAAAGAATAAACTATGTTGATATTATTAACCAACGATGATGGCATCCATGCCGAAGGAATGCTGGCGACTCAAAAAGAGCTAAAAAAAATTGGTCAGGTGCTAATGGTGGCTCCCGATCGTGAACAGTCGGCCTCAAGTCATTCACTAACACTGGAACGTCCTTTGAGACTAAAAAAAGTGGGGGATGAATCATATACTTGCGATGGTACTCCAACCGACTGTGTAATGATGGCAATTCATGGTATTATGGAACATCGTATGCCGGATTTGATTGTTTCAGGAATAAACCATGGGGCCAATATGGCCGAGGACGTGACCTATTCCGGTACAGTGGCCGCGGCGATCGAGGGCTCAACGATGGGAATCCCGTCGATGGCTGTTTCTAACACTGATGCCGAAAATATGAAATCGTATAAAACGGCGGCCCAGTTTACCGCCAAGCTGGCGAAAAGGTTTAAAGAACTTAATCTTCCATCACGGACATTTTTGAATATTAATTTCCCAAAATTAAAAGATAGCAGTATTCCTGATTACAAATTTACCAGTCTTGGCCAGCGCACATATAAAGATATAATTATTAAAAAGACTGATCCGAGAGGCAAAGATTATTACTGGATCGCCGGTGAAGCTGTTTGGGAATCTGTAAATGGGACTGATTATAAAGCGGTTTCCGATGGTTTTATATCGATTTCGGCCCTTAAAATGAACTTTACAGATACTGAAACAATAAAGAAATTGACAGATATAAATTTAAAATTATAAGAAATTTGAAGAAATAGAGGATTTATATAAAGCGCTTGACATGTAGTGGCGATTATATATAATGAAGCAGTTTAGATCGGGGCGTAGCGCAGTTTGGTAGCGCACTTGGTTCGGGACTAAGGGGTCGCTGGTTCAAATCCAGTCGCCCCGATTTAAATTTATTACTTGTGGGGAATTCAATGATTGCTAATC
>JAAERC010000714.1 GCA_024230695.1 Candidatus Zixiibacteriota bacterium | reverse complement strand
TCAATCAAACCTCTTGAGACATTATAAAAAACTTCCGTTAATTCAAATATCGAGGAAAATAAGACTCTCTTTTTAGTTTTTGTCGCTGTTAGTTGCGCTGTTAATTCCATTTAGCTACCGGTTAATCCTAGTAAGGGTTGCAGGATTCCTCTCAAAATATTTTATATGGTTGGTTAATGTTTATCATTTTAATTGTACTATATCAAAATCATTATTTTAAATATCTGGTGTAACTAGTTCTTCCTTATATGGTTTTTTGATTATCGTAAATATTCGACTGCTTTTGGAAATTGTTTTATCTATATCATCTTCAAGAGATTGATAATAAATATTATTTTCAACTTTGCTTTTGTAATGGAACACAGCCTTGATCAATAGTACAAAAATAATCATAAAAAATGCCGCCATTCCGGATAACAAAACCGTTATCGTCCGGCGCGGACCTGATTTCAAAGTTGGTAGCGACGATTGATCCAGAACTGCCACCATCGGAAGATCATTATTTGCATCCTGTCGGGCAACTTCATATCGCCCCAAAAGATTTATATAACTTTGTGATAATATCTCAACTTTGCGCTTATGGCGGCGCGACTCCTTGATTATCGATGCATCATCAGAATACAACCAGTTTTGATTGGCAAATCGATAAGCTTCCAGATTATTTTCAGCTGTCGTTAATTCCGCTTTCGTTTCTCGTAGTTGGTTTTCCAGATATTCTGCATTTCTCTGACCTTTGCTGTTTCGTTTAAATAGATTATAATTTTCCAACTCAAACAAGTAGGCGCTTAGTACAGCCTGCGATAAACCGGGGTATTCGGTTTCAACGGCCAGATGAATAGAACCGGTCTTTGGGTCGGTTTTAATTTTGGTTATCGAGGACAGCGATTGTCTTTGTTGTTGAGGGTTCTCAGTCTCAAAATATTCTGGCAATGTCAAAGATAGATTTTGATTTTTGTCTGTAAATTCATATCGTCTGGATAAAATTGATTCCTGAATTAATCTTGAGGATAGGATAACTGGATATAACTCGGATGAGTTTTCATCGCTGATATTATTGGCGCCAAAACCAATCATATTGCTTAACTGTGATACTTTATTAATATTTCCTGAGGGAAGCAAACTGGCAGTAGAACTGTATTGATTCGGCTCCAACAAAACTTTTACCGAAACCAGAAGCATAACTGCAAAGGTCAAAAGAATAATCGTCTTTTTCTGGTTTAGTAAGTACTTGGCCATTTCAATCAGAATTATCTCGTTTTCAACACTCTGTTTTGCCAATTTGGAAATATTTGACATATAAATTACTGACGTTTATTCCTATTTCACTTGAGGATAATCCTCAAATCTGTTTTTTTAACATATTTTATCAGTAAAAATTAAAGCAATGGCTGTGCCAAGTCTTATTATCGTATAGATAGATCCTATCTGTCAGTATTACAATGACTTATGAAGAGCAAAAGACAAATTCAAATAAGTATTATCATTATTTAAACGAAAGAATTTCCACAACCTAAAGAATATATTTCCTATCCTTAAGATTATGTGGGAAAAAGTTTTAGAGGGAAATTGATATAATAAATTATTTAGATATCAGGTTGTTGATAAATCGTTTGAGTTTTCTGCGGACTTTTTACTCTTTTCATTATACCACTCATACCAAACCAGTGCGGCAAAAAACCAAATATGAAAATAATAAAATTCCGGAACGCTCACCATTATAAGAACTATCGATATGATACTTGCCACCAGAAGTCCTTTTCTATATTCGGAATTATATTTCAACTTGAAAAGCGGGTATAGGAAAAATGAACAATAGGCGGTCAGACCTAAAAAACCCGTGTTAACCAACAGCGTGCTGAATCCGTCGGTTGACCGGATATATCCGAATCCATGCCCAAAGGTCATATGGAAAATATCGGCATTTAAAAACAACGTCATCGACGAAATAAAATTGATATATCTTGTTAAACCAGAG
>JAAERC010000713.1 GCA_024230695.1 Candidatus Zixiibacteriota bacterium | reverse complement strand
CTAATATACCACATGATAAATTCCAAGAAATCCAACTATTGATTGAAAATCATGAAATCAAGCTAATGGATTCAAATTATTCAGGTATTGACAATTCTGACGTGAATAGAAAAAAATTAACCATTAAAGATGAACTGTCAATTCTCTTTGGATCTTTAATTAACTCTCCAAATATTATTAAAATTGTTTACGAATGTATTGATTCAAAGATTAAGTTGAATGAAAATGGTATAATACCGATTTGGGATTGCAGAATAATTTTTCAGCAACTTTCAGATATTGGAGAATATATTGCTAGTGGCACTATTATATTCTCAATTGATAAGAGAAATTGGAAGTTGTATCCTCAGTCACTTCGTTGGTTTTAATTGTTGTTGTGGTTCGCAAAAATTACATGTGGTTCGCAAAAATTAGATCCGGGCAAAAAAGCCCAGAAGTTGGTGTGGCGGTGGCGTTATCATTAACGGAATTTTGCCGACAATTTCTGGAGGAACGAGTTTTTTCAAAATTGAGGCTGTGGTTTTTCGGATTTGGAGGCAGACAGGCTGGCCGGGCGAACGAATGCGCGTTTTCCGACTTGGCCGGAAATCTTTTTGAGGCTTGGTGGCGTGGACCGCTGAGGATGTGTTGAGATGTGAGGCATCGGAATGGGGAGGCTGGCGTCAGATTGCGATTTTTATGCAGCCTCTTTCCATTCATAGCGATGATGAAGTCCGCCGACCCTTGGAAACTTGATTACCTATGCGGATTCCGTGGGTTTTGGTTGAACGGGCCGCTCAATCGGCGTGTCTTTGTCAAGTCCCAGATGAGTCCGATCATTGTGGTAATATTCAAAGTAGGATTTGAGTATCCGCGTCAGGTGGTCTTCATTCAGGATAATCATATGGTCGAGGCAGTCGCGCCGGATTGAGCCGATAACCCTTTCAACGAAAGGGTTTTGCCAGGGACTACGATAAGCGGAGATCACCTCTTCAATACCCATATTTTGGCCACGAATTTCTCGAATTAACACGAATAAAAACGTAAAAAAACGGGTTGTCGCTCCGCGAAAAAACGAAAATCGAGAGAGCCTGGCGATTCAGGCCATCAAAATACAATATAATTTCTCATTCCGCATTCGGAAGATTCCCAGCGCCTCTCTTTACGATCATCACGGATATGATAATAACGGCGAGACGATAAAAAGGATCAACGTTCTTTGAAAAGCAGTATCAATCATTTATTTATTATCCTCTGCAAGAATTTGTGGAGGCCAGGCGCGCAACTCCCGGGGCTTAAACCGTTTTGGAGCTTTCCGGCCAAAATCAGGTCAAGCCTGG
>JAAERC010000712.1 GCA_024230695.1 Candidatus Zixiibacteriota bacterium | reverse complement strand
TGTAGGGTATTCATCGAAGATAAATAGTGATAAAAGAAAAGGTATCACCTTTGATTCGACTATTTATTTATCAATCGAAATGGTAGATAAGGCGCCGGAATTGATCTGGATGGTCTATCCAAATTTGGTAAAGACTGGTTCAGCAAATCTTTCATCGGTGCAAGTAACATTGAATATTCTGGTTGATTATTCGGGGAAAGCAATTGAAGTGGCAATTTCCGGTGAAACCATGATAGACCAGAATACCATACAAACCGTGTTGGAGTCGGCGAGAACATCGCTGTTTAAACCAGCTCAAAAGAATAACCAATCGGTCAAATGCTGGGTGCAGGTTCCGATGGAGTTTGAAATTGATGCTTAGTTTGTAGAGTTTTGCTTGATTAATATGATGTATGCGGCCAAGCCTCGTGGCCGCGGTGATGTTAGAAGTTTCCCTCATTTATAGATTTCATTATTTGTTGCACTATACTGTTTATAAATCAATATCAAATAATTATTATAACTTGAATCTTTTTGGCATTATTGGTGAGAATCTAAAATTGTTAACTCAATGTCCCACAATCAATATTAGTAATAGCCATTAAGATTGTGTCAATTATTGTCGATGTAAATAATATAATATCAAGAGTATGAATTTATAAAATATGTATAAAGTTGATAAAACAGAGTATGGCTTTAGAGTTGCCATCATGGGTGATTTCAATGAAGATGAAATGAATCAATTTCAATGTGAGGTTGAATCTTTTAGATCAGAGTTACCAGAAATATTCTCTGGTTTCATTGATGCCAGGAAAGTAATTGCATTTGATAAGGATTCAAAAAAGAGTTTGAAAATATTGGAAGAATCATTCAAAAAAATGGGTTGCCAGCGATATGCGGTAATACTGCAATCGCCAGTTCTTTCCGCACAGGTCAGGCAAATAGCTTTTGAGTCGGAAAATGACGAAGGTGAACGCCAAATAAACTCATTAAAATATGAGAATTGGGAACAGTTGGGACTTGATTGGGTCATCAATGGTATCGACCCTGATGATAATATCAATAATTTATGTGGGATAACCTCAGATCAAATAGAGTCAAAATAAAAAGGGCAGTGTTATTTAAATAATCGACTACCCGATATAGAATTCAAATCAATTTTAAATCAAAATGTATTGCCCAAACCTCTGAAACTTGGCGTCAGTAGGAATTATTCTTACAAGAGCTTTGTCGTCATCTTGCGGGAAATTGTCGATTAAAGCTTTAAACTGCTCTTCATGGACTTTTCCATCGTTGGCAAATTTGACGGGCATTTTCAAGTAGAAATCACGTCCCATTTGTTCGGTAAAATCGCCAATTGAATACTTTACTTAAGTGTGAAATTCTCACTCATTACTTATTCCCCCAAAAGACAAAATTATTTTTATTTGTCGCATTGGGTATATATGTTGAATGGCATAAATAGTCAATCTTAGAATGTAACCAATATTATTTTTGATAATAAATTTTGTTGATACTGTTCAATGTAAAATTCCGCTTGCGAAATAGTTTGATTATGCTTAATATCATTGTGTTATAAGCGGGAGTAACTCAGCTGGTAGAGTCACAGCCTTCCAAGCTGTTGGTCGCGAGTTCGAACCTCGTCTCCCGCTTTTATTTATTTATTGCCATTTTTCAAAGTGTTCTATTTAATTGTAAAGCAGATGAAAGAGAAAAATCAAATATTGTTGTTTCCTTTATTACCTATATTGGTACTGATTTGTCTGGTAGTTTTTAATATCACCTGTTGTAATAATTCAGATTTAGAAACAGCTCATACCCATTCCGTTGTTTCTGTCGAATTAAAAGCGATGGTTAAAGAGGATCAAGAGTTTCGAATGGATGACAGTATAGATTACAGTATTATAAATGCGGCGGATTTGAAGCATCGGGAAAGAGTCTTTGAATTATTGGCGCAGGGTGTAATTGTTGATCCAGAAGATCTTTATCTGGCGGCGTTATTACTTCAACATGCTGATCCGTCATCCTGTCGGGATTGTTATTTACTTGCCTATCGGTTAGCCATTGAGGCTGTGAATAAGGGGTTTGATAAAGCCAGGGCGATGTCGGCCAAGAACATAGACAGGTATCTGGTTTTTTCCAACAAACCTCAAAAGTATGGCACGCAATACAACTATGATGACAGCACTAGTTTGTATTATCTTTTTCCTGTTGATTCTATTACTACAGATAAAGAACGGTTGGAATGGAATGTCAAACCGCTTGATTCGATGCAGGCTTTTATTAATAAACTAAATTCAATTCAATAAAAATAGGCCGGGGTATCCGGCCTATTATGATCTTATAATTTAATCCCAGGCTTATTTCAGCAGTAACATCTTTTTTGATGAGCTGAAACCGTCGGTTTTGATCTTATAGAAATACATTCCGCTGGAGACAACTTTACCTGAGTTATCGCGACCATTCCAAGTGACCTGATATTGTCCGGCTGGTTTTTCCTCGTTGACCAGATTACGGACAGTTTGTCCTAGAATATTATAAACATCGATCTCAACTTTTGATAAACGGGGGAGAGAGAATTGAATCATAGTAGTAGGGTTAAACGGGTTGGGGTAGTTTTGGTTAAGCTTGAAGTCGTTTGGTAATTGATCGGAGATCAGTTGGGTCACATCGGTTGCTTTTTTCAAACCCATAACAAATGGTGAAAAATTATCTGCTATTCCGCAGAGTATATGATTGTCGGCATCATGGGAGGTTGTAATATCATGCCATTTGCCGGCGTCATAATGCAAAAGAACCATTTCATCTTGATCTTCAGGAGCCACAAATTCCGGATCATAATTGACACAAATTTCCACTGAATCGCTAAATTCGGCCTCGGTTGTTATATAAAGATAGGCGGGACTTTCAGACGGAACCAAATCGAACAGACCGCCTCCACTGGGCCCGAATGAACTGAGTCCTATTTCGGTATTTCCTTCGGTTGTGACCTCGTCAAATGTCAAAGTTATGCCAAGTTCTTCATACGATTCCACAACATCGGTGCCGGTTGGTGTTGTATTTTCAAACTGGCAGGCATCGCCGATACCATCATGGTTACTATCGACCTGCCCCGGATTTCCAACTACCGGACAGTTGTCGCATAGATTGCCGACTCCGTCATCGTCATAATCAACAGGATCAACACAATTGCCTGAACCAAACCCAGTATTGTAGAGTATGGTAATATACGCCAGGCTTGTATCAAGGTACAATGTTTGGTTGGCTATGGCGAGGTCTATCATCCCATCTTCGTTATAATCACCCGGTATAAATTCGCCTGTGAGACCTCCAACATTATAGTCTACTACATTTGAGAAAGTGCCGTCACCGTTTGACAGGGCGACCGATGTTCCGGGTAATGAACCTTTACCATAGATCAAGTCTAAATTGCCATCGTTATCGAAATCAACCGTTTTCATGGCCCGGGGGTTGTTCCAGGTACCTATATTTTCGGTGTGTAGAGGTGTGCCATAGGTTCCTTCGTAGTTAATCAAATATTTATATGTCGTTACAAGATCGAGCCAGCCGTTATTGTTCATATCTATGGCAACCACATCTTTGGTGGACCAGCCGGTTGTGATACTCTGGTAACCAATATTAGTTCCTTCAGCATCCCTTTTTGATATCTTGATAGATCCTGTTGTTCCTCCAGTTCCACTGATGTATCTATAGCATGGAAAAATCCAGTCATCATTGCCATCGTTATCGACATCGGTAAAAACAATATTGAGAAGGGAATCGCCCAAAGTATAGGGGGCCGCGACACCAAAGGTCCCATCACCGTTATTAAGCTTTGTATAATATCCCGTTCCTCTGATGATTACAAGATCGAGGTGTTCATCAAAATTTATATCGTATCCGATAATCTTGTTCTGCTTAGCTGGCATGTCAGTATGCAGAGTGCCATATTCAGTAAAGGAGCCATCACCATTGCCGGAAAATGTTTGGAGATTTGTACCGGCCAGAGCGATATCGAGATTACCATTTTTGTCGAAGTCTTCGGTGTATAATGTTTTGCTGTTTTCATCAACGCCAAAAGTGTGAAGGGGAGCGGCGAAATTTCCAGCTCCATCACCCAATCTGACACTAAGAACTTTAGTTGGTACTACCGGATCTGTTCCGACTTCAATAATAGTGAGTCCGGCAAAATCAAGATGGGTATCATTGTTGAAATCGCCAGAAGTAACATCTACTATGGAATTGCCCATATAGATTTTTTCAACTTCAGAGAAAGTGCCATCGCCATGATTAAGATTCACTATCAGAAGACTTTTGGGCCAGCTACCTCCGGCAATATCGGCGGCACCATCGTTGTTCAGATCGACAGCAACAAAATTCCATTCGCATGGAAGATTATAATATTTTATAGGGTCCTGTACTGTACCATCGCCATTGTTAATACAAATGCTTGTATAAGTTCCATC
This sequence comes from Candidatus Zixiibacteriota bacterium, assembly GCA_024230695.1. Next base: position 6,671 of record JAAERC010000712.1, on the reverse strand, counting down.
GCAGACAACCACATCGGATAAGCCGTCACCATCCATATCAGCAACATCGTAGCAATTGCCAGCATCGAATTGCGGGCCGGTGTTCACAGTAAAACTACCTGTTCCATCGCCGAGAAGAATTATTACATTGCGGTCCTTATCTAAAAGAACTACATCAAGTTCATCGTCTTCATTCATATCGGCTAATTTAAAACCGCCATGTCCGGTCATTGGATCCATTAGCTGAGAAAATGTTACCTGCGTTTTTACACCAGATTGAAAAGAGCCGTCGCCATTGTTGATGAAGGTACACATCGATGTGTCGTAAGTGACCTCGGAAAGGTAGTTGAGTCCATAGCATACAATGTCCATGTATTCATCATGATTAATATCGGCGCTTCTGAAATCCAGAGGTGAGAAACCTTCAGCGATAGTGACAGGAGTAGTATCAAAGGTGCCATCACCATTATTAAACATAGTCTGAATATCATCGCCACCGGTTGTATAGATAACATCAATAAAACCATCGTTGTTGATCTCGATCATGTCCAAATCAGCGGAGCTTCCGATCGTCTGGGTCCAGGGGTAATCCTGATCACCCGCATTATTTCCATAAAAATTACCGGTTCCATCATTTAAATATACAACCAGTCTGCCCTGGGATACCGGTCTGATGATGCCGACCAGGTCAGGATAGCCGTCATTGTTTACATCGGCTGATGTCAACCAATAGCACTGGTCACCAATGGGCATCCAGTCCCCATATCCTGCAAATGTGCCGTCGCCATTTCCAAAACTTATCACGGCACCACCATATCCATGAGATGTGACAATATCAATTTTGCCATCATCGTTGAAATCATCGGCCACCACCTCCCATATTTGAGAAGAGGTATAAAAGTCCATCCGGGCATCAAATATCGGGCCGGCGGCCATGGCCGTGGAAGCCAATAAGGCGACCATAATTGTTAATGAAGTTATCAGTTTTTTCATGGGGGTTTGCTCCTTGTAATTATTTTAAAAGTAACATCTTTTTTGATGAGGTGAAATTATCGGTTTTAATTTTATAGAAATATATTCCGCTGGAAACGGTTTTGCCTGAGTTGTCACGGCCATCCCAAGTGACCTGATATTGTCCGGCTGGTTTTTCGTCGTTGACCAGATTACGAACTGTTTGGCCCAGAATGTTATAAACCTCTATCTCGACTTTTGATAAACGGGGGAGAGAGAATTGGATCGTAGTCGAGGGGTTAAACGGGTTGGGGTAGTTTTGGTTCAAAGTGTATTCTTCAGGGACTATGGCATCATTGATAATATCAATATCTGTTGGTTCCTTTTCGCGACCAATTGCAAAAGGAGAGAGGCTGACGGTAGTGCCGCAAATTATATCATTTTCCTTGTCATGGCTGGTAGTGATATCCATCCATTCATTATTAGTATAATGAAAGACTCTCAATTTGTCTTCTTGTTCATCGGTCAGTGAAGCGTCATCATATGGGAAACATAGTTCGACTTCGCCAATATATTCGGCATCGGTAGTCACAAAAATATAATCGTATTCATCGTACGGTAAAAATTCATGAATATCAGATTCGGGTCCATTTTCGCTAAGGGTGATGTCGATAAGTCCAGATACATCTATTGAATCAAAGAGTATTGATATATCTTCATCAAGAGTGATCTCTACATCTGAGCCAAGATTTATTTCAGCAGTGGTCAATTGGGAATAGTAACTTGTTCTTTTGATATCATCGTTCCATTGATTGTTATCCCATAGTTGTTCCAAATATTCAGTTTGATTTCCATTTAGATCATAAGTGTAAAGAAGTCTATCGTAATTCACCCATTTATTAGATGACCAATTCCAAAATATCCCGATATTTTCGGTGATGTTGTCATTGGCATCATAAGCTCTTACCTCATCCCATGAGTTATCCCAACCGCCGTACCAGTATTGTTCGAAGAATCTGGTTTGATTGCCATGTGAATCATACTCGTATTCAAATTTCCATGTGTTGATCCAGGTTCCTTCATCGTCATACTGATGTATTTCCAGAATTTGGTTATCATTATGATCGTATTCATATGAGTATTTCATTGCTGGATTCCATTGGTTGGTATCCCAGTAGTATTTTATTGAATCAGTCAGATTATTGCTGCCGTCATAGCTGCAATTAATTTTCTTATTATTGTACCATACGTTCAGATCATCATCCCACAATTGTTCAACAGACTCAAGCATATTGTTGTTAACATCGTAACCGTATATTTCTCTGTATTCGGTGCGCCATTTCCAATATGGTGGATTTTCATCCCACTGAGAATTTTTGAATATGTATTCAGTTTTATTTCCATTCAGATCGTAAGTAAATGTATAATTAGATTGTCCGTCAGTTCCCCAATCTGGAGGATTAAGGTATGAGCTCCAGAACTGTTCCAAAGAATCAATAAGGTTTCCTTCAGTATCGTATGTCATTGTATCTCTTACGATAAAAGTGAATCCAAATTTGGTCCTCAGAGCCTTTTGAATTCTCTCAATTATACGCCCATTGTCATCATAGCTATAATTGGAATGGAAGACATAATTATTAATAATTGTATCTGTAGTATCGGGCCCATCGACTCCCCAGTAGTATTGGTTTGTGGAAAATGACAAATTTCCACTAACATTATAAAAATGGAAATTCTTTAGAGTGTCTTCCCAGTGGTCGCCTGCCCATATAGAGCTGGTTGCTGAATCTAAATATAGATTTGGTACAGATTGAGCGGCACTTTGGCGTTGACTACGAAATTGATTTATTTTTTCGGTGTCAAGTATGCCGTTGGCAGTAAGGAATCTTTCAATTGTGTTTTCTCTTGTGGGGATATTTTTGTTATCGGCTTGAATTCCAATTGCAAAAATGATTAACAAGAATAGTGAATAAGCTATTTGCTTAAGAATGTTTTTTGGCAATGTTCCTATCACATCGTCCTCCATGTTTTGTGAAATATGATAACGGAACAGATAATATTACCCATTCCGTTTTTACATTTGATTTTCTATTTTAGAAGTATCATCTTTTTGGATGAACTGAAACTATCTGTGTTAATTTTGTAAAAATACATTCCACTAGAGACAGCTTTTCCGCTATTATCCAGACCGTTCCAAATTACCTGATATTGTCCGGCCGGTTTTTCCTCGTTTACAAGGTTTCGCACTGTTTGGCCTAAGATATTATAAACTTCGATTTCCACCTTTGATAAGCGGGGGAGAGAGAATTGAATCACTGTCGATGGATTAAACGGGTTGGGGAAGTTCTGGTTGAGTGTGAAGTCATTTGGCAGTTCATCTGATATTTGATGGGTTATGTCGGTTGATTTTTTCAGGGCCATTACAAATGGTGATAGGTTATCTGTTGAACCACAGAGCATATTGGTTTCTGTGTTAAGAGTAGTCGTGATGTCTACCCATTCGCCGGATTCATAATGCAATAATACTAGATCACCTTCGTCTTCCGGGGTCATAAAATCAGGGTCATAATTTACGCATATTTCTATTGAACCTGTGAACTCGGCATCGGAACTTATATAAAGGTATGCTGGACTTTCTGAGGGAACCAGATCAAATAATCCACCTCCGGCAGGCCCGTAAGAGCTGAGAGCTATTTCAGTGTTTCCGCCAGTAGTAACATTATCAAAAACCAAATCTATTCCGAGATCAAAGCTTTCCTCGACATCTGTTCCGGTTGGAGTTGTATTCACAAATTGGCAGGCATCGCCGATTCCGTCATGATTGCTGTCAGCCTGATTTGGGTTTTCAACAACTGGACAGTTGTCACAGAAATCACCGACTCCATCATCGTCATAGTCATTTGGGTCATCACAATCGCCTGATGCGTTTCCGGTATTGAGCAAAATCCCAACATTGTTTTTTGTAAGTGTGTCATATGGCTGGAATGTAAAGGCAAGGTCTATGTTGGAGTCACTATCAAAATCACCAATAGCCATAGCGTTTGGTCTTACTCCGGCACCAAAATAGGTGAAGTTAGAAAAATTACCATCTCCATCATTTTTCATTAATAAAGTATTATGATAACAAATTGCCATTAGGTCCAGATCACTATCTTTGTCAACATCGAAGGCTACAATACCATATGCTCCACTTTGTGATGCAGGAGTATCAATATAAACAGGAGCCGCAAAGGTTCCATCGGTGTTATTTATTAAAACCGCAAATTCATATTTGGCGGCCGCAATTATATCTTTGTATCCATCGCCGTTTAAATCTTCTGCAATAACATCTAATACACTATACTGCCAAGTGGGCATGGCATATTCATCAAATGTATCAAAACCACCGCTACCATCGTTGAAATTAACAATGATCTTGGCCTGACTCGATCCCAGAATAATATCAAGATCTAAATCTCCATCAACATCAGCAATGCAAATCGCCTTTACAGCTGTCGGTGATGTTGTCGCGGGAGTATATCCGACCGGGGCCAGATAGGAACCTGTTCCATCGCTTAGCTTGACAAAGAGGTTTGCATCCTGCTTTGCTGTTGTGGCATAATCAATATAATTATCATCATTAAAGTCTGCGGCGACACCATTCCATCCAATCAGGTCAGCAAAAACATCGCCGCTTTCAAATCCACCGGCAGGCAGGCCAAGGTATGTTTCAGTACTCGCTCCTGTGACGCCAATATCAATTATATTATCATCATTAAAATAACCGGTAAAAGCGGCATAATCTCCCGTGATAAGAGTATCTACATCCTCTAAAACACCATCTCCATCATTGTATGCCACAAAGACATAATGACTATCGGTTGTAATCAAATCGGAATATCCATCGTCATCGAGATCTTCTGCTATGATGTCAACTGGAAACTCACCCATTTTTAGAGATTGAGGTTTAGGGAATGTGCCATCGCCATTATTGAGGGCAACAGATAAATCTCTATAGAATATCATTACATCGTCAAGACCGTCATTGTTGAAATCAGATGTACCAGTCAGTCGAGAATTAATATACCCGGGATAATAGACTGCGGGTGCAAAAGACGCACTTCCATCGCCGGTATTTAACAGGACTGAAAATGTATTGTAATTCTTATTATTTATTATAATATCAGCATAGTCATCATCATTAAAATATCCAGTTGCAAAATACGATGACTGGTTGGATTCATACTGATTAGAAATTATTTCTACTGGGGCTGAAAATGAGCCATCACTGTTTCCCGTCATAGTAAACAGCTGATGTACATTGTTATAGTAAATCAGATCAAGGACATCATCGGAATTAAAGTGTGCCAGATTTACATTGTGAACATAAGCATATTCACCATCGCCAAAAGTAGTCTCGACACCATCTTGAAAGGTATTGTCGCCATTATTGATGTGGGTTGAGATTACAGGAGTTTTAACTAATCCGCCTTCGGTATATTTTTGTCCGAATCTCAAAATGTCAGGATATTCATCATTGTTCAGATTTACAGGTATATGTAAACCATACACTTCCGAACCCTCTCCAATCCATATGATACTTTCACCGACATCAAAAGTCCCGTCGCCATTGCAGAATATTACACCGAAACCGTCCCAAGCGGACATTATGATATCATCAAAGCCATCATTATTAATATCAGCTGTTTTCAGGCCAGAACTTCTAGAAACGACGCCAGTATAATATTCATATCCAAAAGTCCCATCGCCGTTATTAATCATTATAGTGAGGTCATATCCACTATATTGATCTCCGCTAATTGAAACCAGATCTGTATATCCGTCGTCATTAAAATGTCCGGATTCCATACGAGTTGGTCTGTAACCGGCGAGTATAGTATCACGACCATAAAAAGTGCCATCACCTTTTCCATAATACAAGGATGCATAATAAGAATATTGCAAATCGCCATTTGTTACAACGACATCGGAAATACCGTCATCATTAAAATCGTCTACAACAAACGATGCAATTGCTCTTCCTACAGGATAATCAACTCTGGAATCGAAGACCAGGTCTGATGCTAAGGCTGTTGAAATTAGCAAAATGGCAGAAATCGTTAGAATTGTTAGAATTAGTCTCATTTTAGTACACTCCCAGAAATTTTGATTTTATTGTGCTCGGGATAAAATCGAATTCCTATAAATATTACTATTGACCCCAGCGTATGACATATGCAGAATGCAATAATAAAGCCTCGCTAGGGGGTTGTTAATTAATTATAATTCATAATAAAAATAAGTCAATAGGAATCCTGTATTGTCTTTAATTCAAAAAAAAGGCTCAAATCTTTATTATTAAGCGTTTTCTTTTAAATATTCGCCAATATTTTTGTCCAAGGCGGTTATTTGATTGCAAATTTTGTTTAATTTTTGAACATTTTATTAAAGAAATGCTATAACCAACCGAAGATTAAAGGGTTAAGGACGATATGAAATATGGGATAATCTCGATATTAGCAATTTATCTACTGTTGAGATTCCTTAGGGGATAAAGAAAAACATATAAAAAATAATGTAATATTTTTATTGAATTAAGAGAAATATCTCTTGACAGAGGCATTGGCGTGTATATATTTAGGGCTCGCTTAGATGGCGAGGTATGCCTATTTTTTTGGGTGCTGAAATAAAATTAGGCCCAGGTAGCTCAGTCGGTAGAGCACATCCTTGGTAAGGATGAGGTCACCGGTTCAATCCCGGTC
>JAAERC010000711.1 GCA_024230695.1 Candidatus Zixiibacteriota bacterium | reverse complement strand
CAGTTTAGATCGGGGCGTAGCGCAGTTTGGTAGCGCACTTGGTTCGGGACTAAGGGGTCGCTGGTTCAAATCCAGTCGCCCCGATTTAAATTTATTACTTGTGGGGAATTCAATGATTGCTAATCAAGGAAATATTTATGGCTGAAAAAAAGCGGCCGGTTATTGGTGTGATTGGTCCGGGACGTTGCTCCGGGAAAATCAAAAAAAATGCTGAAACAATCGGGCAGGGTATAGCCGAAGCTGGCGCAACTCTTGTTTGTGGAGGACTTGGCGGGGTGATGGAAGCGGCGGCCAAAGGCGCCAAAGAAAATAATGGAATCACCATTGGTATTATTCCTACCGATCAGAAAGAAGATGCCAATAAATATATTGATATTGTAATTCCCTCTGGAATAGGTGAGGCCCGTAATCTGCTGATTATTCGAACCGCCGATGTTGTTATTGCGTTGCCCGGTATGTTCGGGACATTATCTGAAATGGCCTTTTGTATGAAAACCAAAACGCCGCTGGTGTCTCTTCAGGCCTGGGATATTTCTGATAAAATCACTCGTGTCAATGATCCTTTGGAAGCCGTCAAAGTAGCTCTTAAACTGGCGGAATCAAAATAATGAATTTTATTCGAGCTTTGGTCAATGTTAAGGGGGTTGTCCAGGGAGTCGGTTTCAGATACTGGTGTCTGAGAAAGGCCGTTGGGATGAATATTCATGGTTATGTAGGCAATCTATCCGATGGTTCTGTGGAAGTTTCTTTTGAAGGCGATAGAAGTTTGGTAGAAGCATTTATTGAAGAGTTAAAGATCGGCCCGACCTACTCGCATGTTGCCGACTTGAAAGTCGAATGGTTTGATGAACCAAAAGGTTACGACGATTTTAGAATCGAGATGTTAGATTAATAATAATTTAAGAGACACAAGAGAATAAACATGGATGATTTAAAAAAAGCTATTCGTTCAATTCCCGATTTTCCCAAAAAGGGAATTGTTTTTTATGATATTACTTCACTTTTGGAAAATCCCAAGGCATTTGATCAAACGCTTGATATGATGGAGAAATACTGCCGGGAGCGGAAAGCCAATAAAATAGTGGCAATTGAATCACGCGGATTTATTTTCGGCGGGGCGCTGGCCAATCGGCTTGGTAACAGTTTGGTTCTTATTCGTAAGCCGGGAAAATTGCCGGGGGAGACTATCAGTCAGGAATATGAACTTGAATATGGCACCGATAAAATCGAGATGCATACCGACTCGATAGATAAAGGCGATTCGGTGATTATGATAGATGATCTGGTCGCAACCGGCGGGACGCTTAAGGCGGCCTGCAAGCTTGTCGAAAAAGCGGGGGGAAAGATAGCCGGGATCTCGGTTTTAGTCGATCTGGCATTTATACCTTGGCGCGAGAAACTCAAAGGTTACGATATTCAGGCCCTGGTAAAATACGACAGCGAGTAAAAGTAGGTCGAAATCCCAAAGGGTTTCGACAATCTTGGGCTTGCGAATCTGATTTTTTTGTATTATAAATTATATCCGATTATTATGCTCCCGTAGCTCAGGGGATAGAGCACTGGTTTCCTAAACCGGGTGTCGCAGGTTCGATTCCTGCCGGGAGTATTTTTTTATTTGACATCAATAATTTAAAAGTGTTATTTACTATCGAAGTATTGCAATCGACAATTTCTGGAATATATAGTATGAAAATAATTAGTTTATCAGTTTTTATAGGTGTCATAATTGCATTGTTTCTGATTTACTATTTATGGCCATTAAATTCCGGTGCGGTCGGCTTGGTGACTTTGTTGTCAATCATCTTTGCATCTTTAATGGTTAAATTTCTAAAACACATTTTTAAGTGGGGGAAGTCTGATGATAAAAAAGAATAATATTATTGCGATTTTTGCTTTGATATTTGTGGCAGCAATAATAGCTGATATTATTGGTGACTCAAATGAAAATGAATCTTATGGGCCGGTATATGCTCAATCATATTACGACGACATGCCTGATACATCACAAGTTTATAAAGATACAAAATTTGCTATTAGGGCAATTCTAGGTCATGATAAATTCCCCGAAAAGGGATACGGTGCGTATGGCTATTTGGTTTTTGTTAGGAAACCTGACAGTTTGTTAATGGAAAGATATTTACTGATTTGTGAGTCATTTAAGCGGCTATTTTTTATAGAGGAAGATTTTAGCGAATATGATCTTGATAAAAAAATGTTATTTCCGACTTATTGGTTGTTAGATTCAATTCCACCGAATTCAGAAGATGTCGAAAACTGCAAATGGCTGGTAAATAATTATAATTATCCCCGAGCTTTTTCAATGGCCTCAAAGATTAAAAAAACTTCTCTTGAAGGTCCGATTTTAATAGCTTGTAGTCAAAGATTTGAAGATGTCGATTCAACCTCACAAGCATTAATACTTGATATGTCAAAATTTGAAAATGGCGATATTGATCGGGCTTTTGAGATATGGAAAGAAAGAATAACAAAAGACCCAACGAATTGGAATAATGGCTTTAATTTGTCTATGATACGTGAGCATTTTCGAATAATAGTAAATCGATACGGCGAAGATATTCTGTCAATTCTTAAAGAATGGGTGTAGCTGGGCACAGGTTTGCTAAACCAGGTGTTGCAGGTTCGATTACTACCGGGAGTATTTTTTTCAACAATTTGAAAAACGTGTAATCCTGATCTATTTTTATAATAGAACTAATTTGGATGAAAATTCTCCATTAAGTCTTTTGTGGCCTATGTCGATACTTATATCTATCAGGCATTATTTTCAATGTCGTAAAAATACGATGTATTTGGCATCATGTATTTGAACTTGAATGTTTAATATTTATTTTTGGGAACTCGTAGATGAGTGTAAATCAAGAAAAAGATCGAGTAACGGTTCAGGCACTTTTAGAAGTGTTTGAAAGAAAAACAAGTGATTCATTAGGGTATCTGGCGAATTATTCTCCCGGCGGTTTGATGATAATTGGTAAAAAACAAATCTCCCCAGGCACTGAATTTGAATGTAAAATGAGTGTCCCTGATAATATTTTAAGTAATCGGGAGATGTTTTTTAGCCTAAAGACTGTTTGGTGTGAGGAAGATATAGTTCCCGGTGATTACACCATCGGTTTTCAATTTGAGCATATTGATAAAGAAGATTTTCGTTTGCTTGTCAGTATTAGTGAAAATCTACTGACGCAATCATCGTAGGATACCACAATACTCATTTAGATGAGTATTTCTTTTTATTTTATATCGTTTATAATATATCAAACAAACTAAATCTGATTTTACGATTTGCCAATTCTATTGTATAACATATATTGTCTATTCAAGTTGAATAAATTGATGTAGTTAGAAAATAAAAATGATTATAAACGTTTTGAAAATATTGTTGGCCGTCGGTGTTTTGGCGCTGTTGTTCTATTTCTATGTTCGTTATCTCGAGCGACGGACAACTTATCAACCATCGCGAATAATTGAAAGTAATCCGAGTAGTATTGGACTTAGCTATGAAGATATTTATTTTGAGACTTCAGATAATATTAGGTTAAATGGCTGGTTTATACCTTCGGAAAAGACAAAACTAACTTTGATTTTCTGTCATGGAAACGGTGGTAATATTAGTCATCGGATGGACAAGATATTATTTTTCAACAAATTAGGTTTGAATCAGTTTATTTTTGATTATCGAGGATACGGCCTAAGTCAGGGGACACCATCGGAAGAAGGGCTTTACAGGGATGTTGAAGCGGCATATGAATATCTGAAAATAAAAATGTCTGATGAACATAATATAATTATTTATGGGGCATCACTTGGTGGCGCGGTTGCTGTTGATCTGGTTAGTAAATATCCGGTTGATGGTTTGATTCTTGAGGGTACATTTGCGAGTGCTGTTGATATTTCGAGAGAATTTTATCCATTAATTCCAACATTTATGGTCAATCTCAAATTCGATAGTTTTGCCAAAATACAGAATATAAATATTCCCAAATTGATTATGCACAGTGAATCAGATGATATTATTCCATTCAATCAGGGACAGAAACTTTTTGAGAACGCTCTTGAACCAAAAAAGTTTTTGAAACTCAACGGAGGACACAACGAGGCTTTCTTTGTTTCTGAAGCCGAAGTGAAGGCAACCATTAAGTTGTTTTTAAATAGTATAGAACATTAATTTATTTTACTTTCGTCATTGTGTAATTTATATTCAATCCTAATATGTTTAAATTTGCCGCCATATTTATTAGTATCGCTGCAGTTGCGAGCTATATCAATTATCGATATATCAAACTGCCATCAACAATCGGGCTGATGATAATTGGCTTGGTAATGTCACTGGTTTTGATTTGTCTTAGCACTCTTGGAATAGATATTGAGGGGCCAACATTGGAGTTTCTCAATAAGATGGACTTTGGCGACACCTTGATGAAAGGGATGCTGAGCTTTTTATTATTCGCCGGAGCGCTAAAAATAAATCTTAATGATCTTGCTGAACAGAAATTTATAATCGGTATTTTAGCAACAGCCGGAATTGTGATCACCGCATTTATAGTCGGAACTGTTTTATATTACATCCTGCCTCTATTTGATCTGTCCATATCATATATTTATTGTCTGATTTTTGGGGCACTTATTTCTCCGACCGATCCGGTAGCCGTATTAGGAATTATGAAAACGGTCAAAGTGCCAAAATCGCTTGAAACCAAAATTGCGGGTGAATCGCTGTTTAATGATGGTATAGGTGTTGTTGTTTTTATTGTGTTGGTCGGTATCGCTTCAGGTGAAGGTGGTGCAACGGCGGGCTCTGTTATTAGTTTATTTCTGATTGAGGTGGTTGGAGGAGTAATCTTTGGATTAATATTGGGGTATATAACTTTTTTGATGTTAAAAAATGTGGATGATCATTCGGTAGAAATTTTACTTACATTGGCATTGGTTAGCGGGGGATATGCGCTTGCTACTTATCTTCACACTTCAGGGCCGATAGCTATTGTTGTTGCGGGATTATTAATCGGTAATTATGGACGTCGTCTGGCGATGTCTGAAAAAACTCGAAAACATCTTGATGATTTTTGGGAATTAATTGAT
>JAAERC010000710.1 GCA_024230695.1 Candidatus Zixiibacteriota bacterium | reverse complement strand
TCGCTGTGCATAATCAATTTGGGAATATTTATATTCTGTATTTTGGCAAAACTATCGAATTTGAGATTGACCATAAATGTTGGAATTAATGGATAAAATTCTCTCGAAATATCAACGGCGCTGGAAAATGTACCCTCAAGAATCAAACCGTCAACAGGTTGTTTACTCGCAAGATCAACCGCGACTGCGCCCCCCAAAGATGCACCATAGACTATTATTTGTTGATTTGGTAATTCGTGCGATTCTATGAACTGATACGCCGCTTCAACATCCCTGTAAATTCCATCCTCTGATGGTGTCCCCTGACTTAGGCCGTATCCTCGATAATCAAAAATAAACTGATTCAAACCCAACTTATTAAAAAATAATATTTTGTCCATCCGATGACTAATATTACCACCGTTTCCATGACAGAAAATCAAAGTTAGTTTTGTCTTTACCGAAGGTATAAACCAGCCATTTAACCTAATATTATCTGAAGTCTCAAAATAAATATCTTCATAGTTAAGTCCAATACTACTCGGATTACTTTCAATTATTCGCGATGGTAAATAAGTTGTTCGTCGCTCGAGATAACGAACATAGAAATAGAACAACAGCGCCAAAACACCGACAGCCAACAATATTTTCAAAACGTTTATCATTATTTCCTACTCAATAATATCATTTGATAATATAATATACGAATAAATTGGTAATTTTTAAATCTTGAATTTAGAATTCTATTTGAAATTCACATAAAATTTCAATTGGCAAAAATGGTTAGATATTAGATTAATATTTAATTCTTAAATTGCCAAACGGATATCAATATAAGAATCTATCATGCTTCAGTAAGCAGATTGTCATTGATACTGACCAGAAGACGAAAATCTTCTTTATCTATCTGTTGAAATTGAAAACCAATCGTGTAATCACCGGGCATAATATCCTGTTCACACCAAACAGTCCTGACACTAAAAAACATCTCCCGATTGTTCAGCATATTATCGGGAACAATCATTTTGCAATCAAATTCTGTTCCCTGCATTATTGGATTTTTGCATATCATCATCATTCCGCCTGGAGAATAATTGGCCAAATGTCCCAATAATAAATTTGTGTTTTCATCAAAAACCTCGATTAACGACTGAATCGTTACTCTATCAGTGTCTCGCTTTACACTCATTTGTGAGTCCTTCTTATGAGCCTAAGTATTCATATATATAGCAAAATCAATGAAACAAATATTGAATTTAAGAAATATCAAACAAAATACCTGCTGAATATTAGTATCGACATCAGATATAAAGTCTTTATTGAGAAATTTGGCCCGATTTGGTCAATAATATAAATCGAGAGAAATTATGCTTTATTAAATAAACGCGCCAGAAAGCGATGCAAGGAATGAATTCCGGTGACAGGCTCGGCATACATCAGAATACATTTTTTGCTGACGGTCCTTATCCCGCTATTTTCCACCTTTTTAATAGAATCGGTAAAATCGGCACCCTGCTGAAACCAGAGATGAGTAAATCCGGCCTTAATAGCATTTTCCACAACCATTTCGGCGTTTTTTGGTGAAACAGCAATTATGGCCGTCTTTATTTCATCTGGTAAATCAGTGAGTTTGGAGTAGCATTTATCTCCATCAAATTTATCGCGAGTCGGGTGAACTGGGGATACATCGTATCCTCTTTTTTTAAGAGTCTTATATATGGCACCGCCGAATTTCTTATCCGAAACACCAACCACTGCAATTGATTTTGTATCTATAAAATGTTGAATAGTTTCATTCATATGATTTGGCTCCATTTTTTGATAATATTTATGATACTAAAGACTCTTTTCCGGCGATTTTCTCCTTAAATACCAACTAATTAGAAACAAAACCGCTGATATAAAACAGATAGTATAAGGTGAAAGTATAATCATTGGGATATTTATCGCAAAAAAGATATATCCTCCAATTGTTATCAAACTTCCTATAAGCTCCCATTTCCAAGCGGCGATCAAACCAATAAAAATTGAACCCATTGATATAATTGTTACCATTCCACTTGGGGCGTCATCTTCAATTATATGTACTACTAAAATGAATCCTATTAGAAGTAATACCAATGAAGATAAAACTCGGGCTATCCACATAATACCTTTTTGCATAATTAATCTCCTTCTCATAAGCCAATTATTTTGATCCGGCCCGTAATGGGTCAGAATATTTCCATTGATGAAATTATCTTGAGAATTGATTATTTTAATTAATGAATGAAATAAATATTTTGCAATAAAAAAATACTCCCGGCAGGAATCGAACCTGCGACACCCGGTTTAGGAAACCAGTGCTCTATCCCCTGAGCTACGGGAGCATAATAAGTCTGCCCTTAAAATACTAAGTTGGGGCAGATGTGGACATCTGCCGCCCACATAATCGGATATGATTTATAATACAAAATAATCAGATTCGCAAGCCCAAGATTGTCGAAACCGTTTGGGATTTCGACCTACATTGACTCGCTGTCGTATTTGACCAATGCTTGAATATCGTAATCTTTGAGTTTCTCGCGCCATGGTATAAAAGCCAGATCAACTAAAACCGAGATCCCGGCTATCTTCCCCCCCGCTTTTTCGACAAGTTTGCATGCCGCCTCAAGCGTCCCGCCGGTTGCCACTAAATCATCTATCATAATCACCGAATCGCCTTTTTCTATCGAATCGGTATGCATCTCGATTTTATCGGTACCATATTCAAGTTCATATTCCTGACTGATAGTCTCCCCCGGTAATTTTCCCGGTTTACGAATAAGAACGAGACTAACGCCAAGCCGATTGGCCAGCGCCCCGCCGAAAATAAACCCACGCGATTCAATCGCCACTATTTTATTGGCTTTCCGCTCCCGACAGTATTTCTCCATCAGATCAAGCGTTTGATCAAATGCCTCATGATTTTCCAAAAGTGAAGTAATATCATAAAAAACAATTCCCTTCTTGGGAAAATCAGGGATCGAGCGAATAGCTTTTTTTAAATCATCCATGCTTACTCTCTTGTATCTCTTAAACTATTATTAATCTAACATCTCTATTCTAAAATCGTCGTAACCTTTTGGTTCATCGAAAAAATCAATTTTCAAATCGGCAACATGCGAATAAGTCGGGCCGATCTTTAACTCTTCAATAAATGCCTCTACCAAACTTCTATCGCCCTCAAAAGAAACTTCCACAGAACCATCGGATAGATTACCTACATAACCATGAATATTCATCCCAACGGCCTTTCTCAGACACCAGTATCTGAAACCGACCCCCTGGACAACCCCCTTAACATTAACCAAGGCTCGAATAAAATTCATTATTTTGAACCTACTAATTTTAGGGCCTCTTTGACCGCTTCCGCCGGGTCTTTGACACGAGTGATTTTATCAGAAATATCCCAGGCCTGAAGAGACACCAGCGGCGTTTTGGTTTTCATACAAAAGGCCATTTCAGATAATGTCCCAAACATGCCGGGTAGCGCGATAACAACATCGGCGGTTCGAATAATCAGCAGATTACGGGCCTCGCCTATTCCCGAAGGAATTACAATATCGATATATTCATTTGCATCATCTTTCTGATCGGATGGAATAATACCGATGGTGATTCCATTATTTTCTTTGGCGCCTTTGGCGGCCGCTTCCATCACCCCGCCAAGTCCTCCACAAACAAGAGTTGCGTCAGCCTCGGCTATATTCTGCCCAATTGTTTCGGCATTTTTTTTGATTTTCCCGGAGCAACGTCCCGGACCAATCACACCAATAACCGGCCGCTTTTTTTCAACCATAAATATTTCCTTGATTAGCAATCATTGAATTCCCCACAAGTAATAAATTTAAATCGGGGCGACTGGATTTGAACCAGCGACCCCTTAGTCCCGAACCAAGTGCGCTACCAAACTGCGCTACGCCCCGATCTAAACTG
>JAAERC010000709.1 GCA_024230695.1 Candidatus Zixiibacteriota bacterium | reverse complement strand
TTGAAGATTGGTCAGTAAATCATTGTTGAGGAGTACTAGATGATTGAATTACTGGTGTATAAGTGTCCCATTGTCTTCTTCTCGGAGGTTGCAAAGAATAAGGAGCCAATCTATTGGCGCCGGCGTCCATTGATGATGATGATGCTACGGCTGCATTTTGTCTGACCATAGAATCTGCGATGCTTTCGGAATCGATCATGAACTTGTAGAGCTGCAGACGATATAGAGCATCAGATAAAATGCAACATTTTTCTCTTAGGGGCAGATTGGCATCTCTGAGAATTGCGTCAATTTCTTGATCGGTAGCGACCAGATTTTTCACCGTTGGAGGGGTGGAATATTTCAACCTGGTAGTTAGATTGGCGTACAAATCTGGATTCATTAGCATATCTTACCCCTGGATGCCGAATCGTGGGACTGGTTCTAGGATCGGGTCGGAGAATTTAAAATAAGCGGTAAAGCGATATCCAAAGCGCGTTTCGATGCGCCGCCGCCTTTATTGGTTAGAAATTTCCTTTTCTTTCTAACCATAGAACTAGTATCGGCTACGTTATGAATCCATGTTCGGTGTCGCTTCAGTTTTTTCAATTGCTTTTGATTCAGGGGTAAGTTTCCTTTAATCAAATTCAGACAACAACAGCACAGACAAGTAATCAGAGCGTCGGGACCGTAATTCAAAATCGATTTTTTAATTCAATGGTCTAATTTTGAATCGGCCAAAATTTCCAATAACGATTGATTTTGATCGATATCTTTT
>JAAERC010000708.1 GCA_024230695.1 Candidatus Zixiibacteriota bacterium | reverse complement strand
CAAACCTCACACTTGGCAAGATGATTCTTTTCAAGAAATATGAAAAGAATTGCTTAAACAAACCAATTAACTAATGCGTTCTAAAGAAGAGAAAAGAAGGACATTGGACAATTTCCATTATTACATACTAACTCATTGTCGGTTGGACAGTTAGTTAGCCATATCAAAGAGCTTAGGATATTAGAATTCTTAATGAGTTTAGACTATAACTGGCATACTGTTTGCATTTAATGGCGTGGATGCAGTAAAAGGTACGGTTGGACAAAAAATATGATACGCAATATGATAAAAGTAATATATAGTTTGCTAATACTGGCGATATTATTGGTTTTTCCCATGAATTCGTTTGCAATCAATGAATCATCGCCCGATAGAGACAAAATTTATAATAAACCCATAAATAAGCCATTCTCAGATAATTATCCGGTATTTCTGACAAAATTGTTGCCACCGGATGTTTCAAAATATAATCAGCTATCGGAAATAACCGGCTTTTCGGACGTGCTCATTTCTGAATCTGTGGCGCCTGCGACATTTACCCAGCAAAATTCTACCACAACCAGACTCGCCGATGGCCGGACTGTTGTTGGATGGACCGATGATCGTAATGGCAACCTGATGATTTTTATTCAAATATTTGATTCCGATGGTATTCGTTCCGGATCAAATATTATGGCTATTGGCCGGGATGATCAAAATGATGTATCCAGCCCGCAACTTGTCTCTGATGGCTCAGGTGGATTTTATTTGGGGTGGCGCGATGATGCTACCGGCTGGATATTCGCTTCCCATTTCTATGGAGATTTAACAAGAGAAACCGAATTTAGAATAAGCAACCCGGCTCTTGGTTATGCCGGTTTATTTGATATGGCACTCTAT
>JAAERC010000707.1 GCA_024230695.1 Candidatus Zixiibacteriota bacterium | reverse complement strand
TGAATCGTCCCGCCATGACGATTATGAGTATTTTCAATAGTGACGATTTTCGTTTTGGGTGTATGGATGTCAGCATGCCTTATATTTGCTTCTATTTTCTCGGCTGTAATAACACCACGTTCAGTCGTGAGTAAATTGACCATCAATGATGAGTGTACCGCCGGTCCGCCAGTCTCATAATTTACAATATGACATTCGCGTTCGCAAATAATCTCCCACCCCGGTTCAGATAGAGTTTTTAAGGCTAATTGATTGCTCATTGTTCCGGAAGGTACAAACAAACCGGCGTCTTTACGAAACAGCTCGGCAGTTTTTTCCTGAAGAAGATTTAGAGTCGGATCATCGCCAAAGACATCATCACCAACTTTGGCTTTAGATATGACCTCTCGCATCTCAGGCGATGGTTTGGTAATTGTATCGGACCTGAAATCAATTTTTATATTTTTCATAATATTGCTTCTTTATTTGTACCAAAACTTATAAATACGTCATATTTAATAGTAGATGCATCACCAGTCCACTGATCAGCGGGACAGTCAAATTATCATCTATTTTAGATGATAAGCCCTCAGTTATGGTTGCCACAACGGCTCCAATCAAACCGATTCCAAACGGTAAATCTGGAATAAAATAAGCGGTAACAATTGCGGCAACTAAAAACCCAAACGAACCTTCAAACGACTTACGCCCATATTTGTGTTTGCCAAATTTCCTCCCAATCAAGGCCGCCGCCGTATCTCCAGTCATAATAAAAGCCAGCGAAGCTATTGCCGCCGTTTTATCAAAAATGGCAACAACAAGACAAACAGTTGTCAGAATATATGCCGCACCGGTAAAATCACCTTTGAGTTCATGATCTCTGGCCATTGATGTAATCAGTGGTTTGAAAAGGTTCCAGAATCTCCAGCCCCGTAAGCGAGAGATATCAATTAAAATCATTCCAATAGCAATTGGAACCATAATACATAACATCTCAAAACGACTAAATTTGAAATAATAATAACTACCGGGAATAACAAGCGCACCGAGATGAGTAAGTTTTCGGTAAAACTCACTCTGAAAAGATATTTGATTAATCTGTTTATTCTCCACAATCAAAAAGACTATTTTTTGTTGCGTTCTACATTCGGCGGGAGCTTTAATCTTTTAAGAGTATCCAGATAATATGTAATATTATGTCCGCTCATCAGGTCTTGTTGCCAATTTTTGCGAACCTCAATTTGATGTTGTTTTCGTAAGTGCGACGAGATTTTACTATGTACCTGTTCAAGAGTCTTATTTATCTGCTTGTCAACAACATAAATAATATGATAACCCCATTCAGTCTTCACCGGATGAGAAACGGTTCCTTTGCCAGTACGCATAGCGGCATTAAAAAATTCGTCAGGCATTTCACCTTTTCCGATGTATCCTAAATCAGCCGCGGCGACTCTTATCTCCTCAGCGCCTGGGTAATGTTCTTTGGCTAAATCAAGAAAATCCACACCAGAAATAGCCTGATCTCTCAAAAACTCCCCAAAAATCGAATCTTCAACAATAATATGCTGGACATTAACCGGTTTCTTTATAATAAATTCATCAATGTTCTCATTATAATAGGCTTC
>JAAERC010000706.1 GCA_024230695.1 Candidatus Zixiibacteriota bacterium | reverse complement strand
TCGCGAGGCGACCCGTACTGTGCAGGTTGTTGGCGGAATAGATTTTGATAATGTCAATTATGATGCCGAGAATGCAGAGCTTGTTTTTGTTATCTATGATCTGGAAGCTGAAGATCCGGCCAATCCTGATCGATTGAAAATAATTTATGAAGGCGTGATACCGGGTAATTTTGACCAGGCAACATCGGTGTTGGTCCGCGGAAAACCGGGACCAGAAGGTTTTGTGGCAGAGCAGTTACTGGTAAAATGTCCGTCGAAATATCAGGGAATGGATGAATAAAATGAGGAGTTTTGTATGACATCTGGTCAACCGGGTGAGTTAGCTGTTCTATTATCATTTGCAATGACTCTTTTATCGGGTTTCGCGTTTTTTATGTCCGCTATCGGTAAAAAGGAATATTATGATCTTGGCGTTCGCGCCTATAAAATGGTAATCGTTTTTGTATCGCTGGCAACTATTTGGTTATTCTATCTTTTCCTGAACCATGATTTCAGTATTGAATATGTGTACAGTTATTCGTCGACCGATTTGCCACTGTATTTTCTTTTCTCAGCTTTTTGGGCCGGTCAGGAAGGTACTTATTTATTATGGTTTTTCCTCAGTGCCTTATTTGGGCTATTAATTATAAAATATGGTAAACAGTATAAACTTTGGGGAATGACTTTTTATACAGTTGTTAACTTGTTTTTACTGATTATGCTAATGGTTGCATCACCATTTAAGAGCCTTGATGGTTTCCCTGTTGAAGGCTCCGGGCTTAATCCACTATTGCAGGATTTTTGGATGGTGATTCATCCGCCGATGATGTTTGTTGCATACGCAATCGCGGCAGTTCCATTCGCGTTAGTTCTAGCGGCTATCACAAAAAGGGATTATTCCGATTGGCTTAAAATTTCTTTTCCTATCATAGGTTTAACATCGCTTTTACTTTTAACATCTAATGCTATGGGTGGCTACTGGGCTTATAAAACTCTTGGTTGGGGCGGATACTGGGCATGGGATCCGGTTGAGAACACATCATTTGTTCCCTGGATCATCTCAATTGCACTGATGCATGGGATGCTTATTGAAAGAAAAATGGGTGCGTTCAGACGATCCAATATTCTTCTGACCCTCTCGATATTTTTGTTAGTTATTTATGGAACATTTTTAACTCGTTCGGGAGTTTTGGCTGATTTTTCCGTACACTCCTTTGTTGATCTTGGAACCAATGCGGTTCTTATTAGTTTTATTATCAGTTTTGTTTTGATTTCGCTTGGTTTGTTTTTTATCAGGCATAATTCTGATATAGTTGGAAAACCGTTTAGTTATAATATATTCACTAAGGAATTTGTTTTATTTACGGCGATGTTTCTGCTGTTTATATTAAGCGCGATTGTGTTGTTCTGGTCATCACTGCCTTTGATTACTCAATATATAGGTGAAAATCCGGCCGCTGCCGAGATTGCCACATATAATTCATTTGCCCTGCCGTTATCGATATTGATATGTTTGTTTTTGACAATTGCTCCTTTACTTAAAAGAATTGGGGAAAATACGGGCAAAATTGAAAAACCGGTTTTGGCAATAGGTGTTGGTCTGATTGCCGGAGTGGCTTCATGGTATTTTGCCAGTGTTGTATTTGCGGTAGCCGTGACGATTTTTGTGTATGTGACTGTAATATTGATTTATCTATTTAAAAAAACGATACGAAAGCAGGTGCTTGGTGCGCTTGTTTATGGTGTTATTGGAGTAGTGGTAGCTTTATTGCTTGGCGTTACATCTCTAACCAATCTGTTTTTCTTTGGAGCTGCCTTAGCGGCTTCGGGAGCTTTTGTTGGTGCACTAATTCAGAAGATCCCAAAAAGCTTTGGCAAAACAGCCTCTCAGTTGGCCCACTTTGGAACCGGTATTATGCTGGTCGGGATTTTGGCATCATCATATTATTCAATCGGCGAGAGGATTTTGTTACCTCGCGATATTAGTGAATCGGCTTTTGACTATAGTTTTGTTTATCATGGTTTATCTGGTTCGGTGACAGACGCCAACAATGAAATCATTCTAACGATGATCGACGATGATGAGAACATGATAGACGCTCGTCCGCAATATTACTATTCGGCTAAGTCGGATGGTTATATGAAAAAACCGTATATTAAAAAAGAACTTCTATATGATTATTATTTGGCTCCACTTGAAATTCAGGAGTTCCCTGATTCCAGCCGGATTGTTCTTCGCAAAGATGCAACTGCCGAGGTTGCTGGAATTAAGGTAAAATTTATTGATTTTGAAATGGGAGCTCATGGGGATGGAGGTAGTATTTCAATCGGTGTCTCATTAGAATGCGAATATGAGGATTTAAAAACTGCTGTGAAACCTCTGTTTTTCTCCAGTCCTGACGGGATGTTTGGTCAACCGCTTACGATATTTGAGGAGCATCCTTTTGAAGTCAAGGTCGAGCAGATATTGGCATCTGATGGGGCAGTTGTTTTATCATTCCCGGGTATGATCGAATCTGGCCCGGTTGATCAGTTAATTCTGGATGTAGCTATCAAACCGGGTATCAATCTGTTATGGCTGGCGATTATTATAATCTGTCTTGGGATGATCCTCTCAATTTGGCGCCGATATCGCTGGCTTTCAGTCTGAAAACCAGCGTTTTTCCCAATGAAAAGCTAAAGATGACAATAATTGTCATCTTTTTTAAAAAAAGTGAATATTTTTGTTATCGATTTTG
>JAAERC010000705.1 GCA_024230695.1 Candidatus Zixiibacteriota bacterium | reverse complement strand
ATCAACAATTAGTATTTTCATACTTCTATAATCTCGATATATTTTTTAAATTCTTTTGTTACTTTGTCAAGTTCCTTGTGGAATATTTCTAAATCATTTTCGACATTCTCAAAATTATTTTCTTTCCCACGATTTTCAAGAGACAGGCCAAGTTCAACCGCTCGATCTGCCTTGAAATTGGATAATGAACCTTTTATTTTATGGGCCGCCTGCTGAAGATCGTCTGCATTTCTATTTGCCACAGAGTTATCCAAATTGGTCAGCATAGATTGATAATCAGACATAAACAAGTCAACTAACTCTTTGACCAAATCTTCGTCGCCATCATATCTGTTTATAGCTTTTGAAATTGAATATTCCTCAATGGTTGCTTCACTATTATCATTATCTATACTTTCTATATTATAAGTATCAATATCGAGATTTGAATTTTCTATTATATGTTGGCAATATTTATTAAGCATTTTTTCCAAATCATTTTTGTTAACCGGCTTGGAGATATAATCATCCATTCCGGCGTTGATACATTTTTCTCTATCACCTTTCATAGCATTAGCTGTTAAGGCAACAATCGGGGTATGTTTCAAATCACTTTCCGCTTTTCTGATTTCTCTGGTGGCTTCAAACCCATCCATTATTGGCATCTGTCCATCCATAAATATAATATCATAGGCAGACAGTTTATTTTTTTCAACCGCCTCAGCACCATCGGTGGCTAATTCAACATTACATCCGAATTTGCTTAGCATATGTAAAGCTACTTTTTGATTTACATGATCATCTTCAACTAATAGTACTGACGCATTGATATTTTTACTATTCTCATCTTTTGATATGGCTTCGGCTAAACTATGTTTTGTAATCAGATCAATATCTTGTCCATGTTTTTGAGCGGACCAAATATTGGATATGGCTGATTTTAATAGTGATGGTTTAGTAGGTTTGGTCAAATATGCTGAGAAACCGATATCTTTCATT
>JAAERC010000704.1 GCA_024230695.1 Candidatus Zixiibacteriota bacterium | reverse complement strand
GTAAAAGAATTTGCAAATTCAGGCGGGTATGTTATCGGTATTTGTAATGGATTTCAGGTCTTGCTTGAATCAGGTTTGTTGCCGGGGGCATTACTTCGGAATTCTCATCTTAGATTTTCAGGAAAATATATTTATATAAAAGTCGAGGACAACTCAACCTTTTATACATCGGCCTGTCAATCGGGTGAAGTATTAAAAATTCCTATTGCTCATATGGATGGCAATTATTACAATTTTGACGGAGAGATTGAAGATTTGAAGAAGCAATCGCAAGTAATTTTTCGATATTGTGATAAAGATGGGAATGTAAATGATACTGGCAATCCAAATGGTTCGATTTTTAATATAGCTGGGATTTCCAATAAAAATGGAAATGTTATTGGAATGATGCCGCATCCAGAAAGAGCGGTTGAGGATATTTTGGGATCTTCCGATGGTCTTAAAATATTTGAATCAATTGTTAAAAGTTTTTCGAAAGGATTAGCTGTTGAAAGGGCGTGAATTAACATTTATAATCGTCGCTCTGCTTTTGGGGGCGATTCTGGGCGGGTTTATAGGTGAACTTATAGGTTCATTTTTGCCAGAAGGTGCCGCCAAAACATTATTTACTAAATCGGTCAGTATTGGCTTTGAGACAACCCGGGTTCAATTATATTCATTTGCTTTTACGGTCGGTTTGATGTTTAAAATAAACTTTATGTCGGTTTTAGTCGTATTATTAGTAATAATATATTTTAGATGGTGGTATATTTAAAAAGAGTTTTAGCAAAGGAAACAATATGTTTGGAATGGGTCCATGGGAATTAGCGCTTATATTTTTAGTCGTTCTATTATTATTTGGCGCGAAAAGATTACCAGATATTGCTCAAGGTATGGGCAAGGGTATCAGAGAGTTTAAAAAGGCTGTCAAAGATACGCAGGGCGAAATTAAATCAAGTATGAATGAGTTGAAAAACGACGAGACTGATTCTACAAAAAAGAATGATAAACAAAATGGCTAAGTTTCTAATTGAAGATGCCAAAAAGGTGGCCGGTGTTCTGGGTGTTAAAAAGATTATCCAGGAAAAGGATCATTTTCGACTAAAAGTTGATAATATGGCCGAAAAAAGAGTTCTGATTCTTGAGATCTATCCCGAGGAACTATTGGGTCATATTCGCGGGACTTTGATTGTTGTTTATACAGGGAATTCTCATCTTCAGATTCATAACTGCTCAGGATATGTTATCTCTGAAGAACTGGGAGAAGTTACTTTTATTACCGAGACTGAAAATAGATTGTCCGGGTTGGTTGTGGAAAGTGGAGCGTCATGTTCG
>JAAERC010000703.1 GCA_024230695.1 Candidatus Zixiibacteriota bacterium | reverse complement strand
ACAATCAATACATTTTTTTGCAGTTTCTTTTATTTTAATTTCATTGATTGGATGACATGTACTGCAAGTTATATTTGCTCCAATTTTTGATGAATGCCAATCATGATCAAATACATTTGATTTTGAGTACATATATTCGTGGCATTGCCAACACCCGCTGTTTTTATCGAGAGGTACATTCATGTGATGACATATTGAGCATGAATCCTTATATCCCAATGAATCAATATGACTCTGATGATTAAATGAAACACCATAACCATCGCGATTACCATCAATAAAAAGAATCTGTTCACCACGAGCTTTCTCAACAATAACCGTTTCAACTCCCTTGCTCTCAAGTTGGCGTCCGGGTAAAATTGCGACGCCGATTGCGAAAGTAAGCATAAAGGCCAGCGAATATTTAGTAATTGATGCAATTCCGGGTGAGCCTAACCAAACCCGTGAGGAATAATCAAATGACGGTTTTGAATGTGGTTGAGCCTCTGGATCCTTTGGACTTGTTTCCCAAATATGAAATCTCTCAATGACAAACAAAAAGACCAAAGCAACAACAGAAACAACACCAAAACTAATTGTTACTTCTGTCCAGGCAGGAATATAGGAATCACCGGTGGCACTAAGCATTGTAAATCCACCGACATTTATCCGATTAAAAATCATTCCGAACACAACCATAAACGATGCAAGTGTCTGCCATCCGGTTTTAAATCGAAGCTGTGGAATGGAAAAAATCAACATCGGAATAATTATGGAGATTAATATTTCGGAAATAAATAGTCCGCCCTCCCAACTACCGTCGAAAATTAGTCCAAATTCTCCGGAGATAACAATATCGATCATTTTCACAACAAAATATATTCCCAGAACCCAAACGGCCGCCCTGCCAAGTTTTGCGACAAGTTTGTTTTCCGGTTTACGTTTATACAACCAGTGTGAAGCCAGACTTTCGAATGATACCATCATTAATCCAAGAGCAATAGCAGAGATAAAAAACAAAATCGGCAAAATATTTGAATACCATAATGGATGAAGCCTAAACGGCATTATCAGAAAAAGCGAACCAAGCGACGATTGATGCAAAGTCGAAAGCATTATTCCAAGTAAAACAAAAACGAATCTAAATCTCATTAAGAAGTTTCTGATTTTTGCATAACTTTCGAATTTTTCCAAGGCTACCGGGCTAAACTCTAATAATAGTACTGTCGTATAAAGCATCACACACCAACCGACTTCAAAAAGTGGTGAATGCGGGTTCCAGAAAATCATCATATGCCAGATATTCCAGGGCAAACCCAAATCAAACATAAGACCAAAAATAACCGCTATATAACCAAGAAAGGCAGTTAGGACAGCCGGTTTGACAAGATGATGAAACTCCTCTCGTTTCATCATATAAAATATCGCTGTTATAACAAACCCGCCTCCGGCGAGCGCAACACCGGCCATGACATCAAAACCGATCCAAAAACCCCACGGGGTGGCATCGGTTAAATTGGTAGTAACACCCAGACCATAGATAAAGCGATAAAGACCAACCGCGGCGGCAAGGCCGATGATCAGCCATAAGACCAGTTTTGTATTTTGTACTCTATTCATCGGATGATTCCTT
>JAAERC010000702.1 GCA_024230695.1 Candidatus Zixiibacteriota bacterium | reverse complement strand
TTTGACGATGCTCCGCGTCTATATACTTCAAATAAACGGCCGTGTAGCGATATTTTGTGTGCCCCATATACGTGGACAGTATTGGCAATGCATTTTGAGTGGACCTTCCTTTATCCCTGATTCGTTTTAAAGTATTAATAGCAAAAGAATGTCTAAAGCTATGGACGGTGGGGGAGTTGAACGTTGTATTCCCGACTATTCGCTTCGGCTGATCAATGCCAATGTCTCGAACTGTCGGGTAAAACGCTTTATAAATTCTGCTTTTTGGTACACCCTTCCCATTTCGCCCGGGTAGAAGAAATTTATTGCTCTCAACTTCCGTAAAGCGGGCGCGTACAGCCAGGTAATTGTTCATTTCATCGACTACACATTTGGGAACAGGTATCAATCGATCTTTATTGAATTTCGTTTTTTCGATATATATCGTTCCATCTTTATCACGATAATGATCGATTAAGAGACGCAGCGCCTCGGTGCGCCTCAAACCGCATCGGGCATATAACACCATAGCGATATATACGGAAAGATCATTCAAAAAATATTTTTGAGTTTTTCGGATTTTCTTTTGAATTGCACAAAGCAATCCATCAATCTGACCAGGTGAAAAGATAAAAGGCATGTAGGCGTTTTCCCTATATGGAGGAATATCCTGCATGGGGTTTTTCTCGTAGCATCCCAGGCGGACCAGATACTGGAAGAATCCGCGCGTCGCCAAAAAATATGTATTTTTGGACCCTGGCGCGCCCTTTAAATCTGTTCTGAACGAAAGGAAGAATGATGGCGAAAAGACGGTTGGATCGACAGCGTTGGCCGCAACGTATCGATCAATGGGACGAAGGTTGGATCGCAATGTTTTGGTGCAATAGTTGAGCGATTCCC
>JAAERC010000701.1 GCA_024230695.1 Candidatus Zixiibacteriota bacterium | reverse complement strand
GATGTGATATCATGAAACAAGTGATGCACATTCAGATGTGTCACCAGGAAAAATCCAAGAAACAGCCCGGAGAGACGCTGAAACATCCATGTCCATGGGCTTTGGCTCGATGTTTTTTCGGTCATAAACATCTCCTTGTGATTAAATTGAGTCTACAAATTAATGTACCATATTAGTCTTTTTTTAGAACACTTGTCAAGAGATTAATATTTGGAATATGAGTTGGTTTTTTAATTTCATGTTAATCGAATATATTAATACACTACAATTGTGTTGATATTTATCAAATTATTTATTATACTAAACATATCAGTAAATATAATCGTCTGTTTATATAATGGGGATATTTTATTCGGGCGGATATAATATCTGGATCAAATAAAAGAGCAAGAGAAACAACTGAATAATTAATCGCCTTTATAGGGAGTTTGGTTTGTCGTTGCCGGAATCCGGCGACCTGCAACCTGGTGGGGCTCACCTTATAGGATGAAATGTATGATCAATTCTCATCTTGACTGACATGATGTCAAATTATGGGCCTGCAGATAACCACATCTGCCCGGGAGTTTTGTGGGTGGTGGACGTCCCCGTCCGCCGCCAAATGAGTGCATAGCTGATTTTGTTCTTGTGCTGTCGGGTCGCCGCACCCGACAGATTTGTGTCCGGTAGATGTTCAGAAGAACCATATCTGCACAGGAGTTTTGTGGACGGCAGATAGCCAGAAAAACCTCGTCTGCCCCAGGATAAATATCCGGAGTAACAACATACTCCAAATAGGAGGAATTAGGTGAAAAGCAAATATTATTTATTCTTTATTCTAATTATTATTTTATCAATCAGTCTTTTTCAGTCATGTGATAAAGATTGCCCGATCTGCCCGGAAGATAATACCGGCGAATTAGGTAATTATCGGCTGTATGTGCTTGATTCTTATAATCAATATTTATTGTCTATCGATACTCCGGCTGACACTATAATTGATTCAACGCGAATAGATTACTTTGCAAACGATCTGTTTATTACTCCTGATGGTGAACGGCTACTTGTTAGAGGAGACAAACTTCATATTTATAATACGTCTG
>JAAERC010000700.1 GCA_024230695.1 Candidatus Zixiibacteriota bacterium | reverse complement strand
TGGAATGATCTGGGTTTCCGGCTGGACCGACGAGTATCCCCAGATGCAGCAGAAAGCCTACGATACTACTTTGGCCTACTCTGATAGAATTGGATTTGTAATTTCACCGGTGGGGTGGGCATGGAACACCGTTTTGGATGATTTGAATTATCCCCTTCATTATCTGCATCTGAGCGATTGGAATCATCCTTCTCTAAAAGGTTCGTACCTAATGGCCTGCGTGATCTATTCGACAATATATAAGGAGAGTACAGTCGGGATCGAGTATACTGCGGGTCTTTCTGTGGAAGATGCACTTTATTTTCAAACTGTCGGCTCAAGTATGGTATTAGATAGTTTAGAATTGTGGAAGATAGATTAGCAGGGTTGAGCATGCTCCCTGTGATCTGGCCTTTATTTTTCTATAAAATGCATAGAACATTCCCGCACCCCAAGGGGTGCGCCACCCAAGCCTGCGGGCCAGCCCGATTATTTCAATCAAATCAAAATTAATAATTTGATATTCGTGTCATACCTTTTTTATATGAATCCTTCTGAAATTCATGCATTTTATCGTAATAAATTTCTACTTGTATAATAACTAATTGTGAAGAAAAGCTATCCGGGGTAGGGGATAATGTTGAGGCATAAATATATACAGTATCATTGCTTACTTTGTACAATAATCCTTGTAACCCACGATACATATAATCATAATGGGGATTATATTCATCATCTTGTTTGGGCTGAGATGAAATGAAAACGATTTGATGATCATAAGTCATGCCCCAGTTTTTCTTTTTAACAAAAAGTGAATCATTATTTATGGGAGATGTTATTTCAAAATATTTATATTCAGGCGCCCAAGCAATAAAGAATAAGTAATAGAATGAAAATAACACATAGCCAATCACCCCTAAAATCGCGCAACAAACAAAGGTAATGATAATCTTCTTAATCTTCATCTATGTTGTCCTTCCCATGCGCCGTCAGGAACCCTTTCCTGAAAGAACGTTTGAAATTGTATATTATACGCCGCTAAATAAATGAACAATAAATAACTCACCCTTTCGCTTTGCGTTGATCGTCATATGTTGCCGTTCGAATGAAGTAGAATCTTTGGGATTTGTTAAAATTAGATCAAAGGATATTTGAATATTTTTTGGTAAGCTCCCTTCAACCTTAAATGGTCCAAATTGCAATAAATATTTTGCTCTGCCCCTAAAAGGGTTTGGATCAGTAATCAATGTATCTATAGCTTTATTTATAGAAAATAATAAATCTATTTCCTCAATATTAACAATAACATTTTCAACATTATAGAAGTTCTTTAGATTTTTGGCTAATTTGGAAAATATTGTTACGTCAAAAATAAAGGTTGCATTTTTCCTTGGTGGTTTTCCATTTATGGGTGTATCATAATTATAATATGCCAGATATTCATCATATATAGGACGAAATAAAGAATAGTAGATTGTGTCAGATTCGTTTTCATTGACAAAATGTGGGGTAAAAGAATACCATATTTTATGATAGCCGCAGCCTGTAGATGACAAAAAGAGTCCAAATATAAAAATCAAAATTAATATATTCTTTGACATCATCTCATTCCTTCGCTTGTTGCCAGAAAGCCTCTAATTCATCAAGCGAAAATTCCGCGAACGGTTTGCCGGATTTTTTGACACAATCTTCAATATGATTGAATCGTTTTTTAAATTTATTAAGTGTCTTATTTAACGCCTGTTCGGGATTGATATCTTTCTTACGTGCCAGCGATGCTATCGCGAATAACATATCGCCGATTTCATCTTCAAG
This sequence comes from Candidatus Zixiibacteriota bacterium, assembly GCA_024230695.1. Next base: position 982 of record JAAERC010000700.1, on the reverse strand, counting down.
TTTACCGTTATCACCAGATTTTATTTCGGTCTCGACTTCAGCCAATTCTTCTTTGACTTTGTCCATCACATCGTCGGCCTTCTCCCAGTCAAACCCGACCCCGGCCGCTTTTTCGCCAAACCGGAATGCTTTCACCAGCGCCGGAGCTGATTTGGGGATTCCATTGATGACCGATTTTTTCTCACCCGAAGATATTTTTATTTTCTCCCACTGATCGCGCACTTCGGTTGGGTTCAAATCTTTTTTCTGGGTATCATCGCCAAAAACATGAGGATGGCGGCGTATCAGCTTGTCGTTTATATTGTTAATCGAATCATCAATATTAAACTGTCCGGCTTCATCGGCTATCTGGGCATGGAAGATGACTTGTATTAATAAATCGCCGAGTTCTTCTCGTAAATCGTCTGGATCACCGTTTTCAATCGCCTCGACAACCTCGTAGGTCTCCTCGATAAGGTATGGCAGGAGCGATTTATGGGTCTGTTTACGGTCCCAGTTGCATCCGCCGGGGGCTCTGAGCCTTGCCATTATTTGTCGTAACTTGTTGAAAGGTGTTGTTTTATCAGTCATTTTCCAATTATTCCTTGTATAATCACAATTTCTGTCGATAATACCGTAACATACCTAATCAGGGAGTTAAAATAAACCCTTTTTATGTGATGACGTTTATTTGATTGCGGCTTGACAAAATAATTGAATGACCATATTTTTCAAGCTTGATAAAAAAATAAGTAAACAGGTAAAAATGACAGTAGAAGAAAAAAATAAAAAACAAAAATCCGGACCTTATGATTCCAAGCAGGTCGAGGATCGGATATATAAAAAATGGCTCGATAACGGATATTTTCGTGGTGATGAATCCAGCGATGCTGAATCATACTCGATAGTTATCCCGCCACCCAATGTCACCAATATCCTTCATCTGGGACATGCCCTGAATAATACTATTCAGGATATCCTGATTCGTTACAAACGGATGACC
>JAAERC010000699.1 GCA_024230695.1 Candidatus Zixiibacteriota bacterium | reverse complement strand
GGAATTCTACGATTCAGTTTTACATATTGCGTAAACAATTCCTGCACCATACGAGAGAGTGCTTCGGTCTCTTTGTCTTTGGAATTATCGGGCGGGACAATCTGTATTCTTGAGGCATAAAAACTGCCGGTTTTTTTGTATGTTTTAAGTCGGCACCTTATAAGCCCCTCAACCAATACCTTCAATGTTCCATTCGGCAGTTTCATTACCTGAAGGATGCGGGCAACAACACCAACGCGGTGCAAGTCTTTCAAAGTTGGATTTTCAGTTGACGGTTCCTTCTGGGCGCAGAGCAGGATCTGTTTATCCAGAACCATGGCCTCATGAAGCGCCGATATTGTAAACTGGCGACCAACGAGAAGGGGATAAATCATATGGGGCAAGATGACAATATCTCGTAGCGGTAAAACCGGTAGCGAAGCTTTTACATCAATTTTCTCTTCATTATATTCAATCTTCATTTTACAATCCTAATGTTCCATAATTCATATCAACAAAATTTCAACCTGCAATGTAGGCAATTTCGAGCCTGATAGTGAGGATTATTTTACAAAAAAATAGCCCCGGCCAAAAAAGTGATTCTGACCGGGGATATTATTTAACAGTTTGTATAAGTTAAGCTAAATCACAAAAATCTATTACACCTCAACTGGTTGCGGCTGATCGGCTCCATTCTTTTTTATCAATTCTTCTTTTTCAATATATAACTTCTCAAGAGAAAGATACATTTCAGCCAGTTTTTTATTGGCGTCAGACAAAATCTCAATCAAATCTCCAACATCTAATTCAAGATACTGGGCCAGCTTGATAGACTGAACAATTGATTCTTTTCTGATCTTATCAAGGCCGATATCCTTGATATTGAGCTTTTTAGATAATTCATGGACCAGCTCAATATTCTGTTCGACTTCAGGATAATAATCTTCAAAAGGACCAAGAGCAATTCTGTCGGCCAGCGCGATAACGTTGTTAAAAGTAGAATCTTCGGGGATGATTCCGGCTTTATCGCAATCATGATGATTCTGTACGGCAAAAGCCAGTTTTGTTGGAAGTTTCCAGGATTCAATCAATTCAGCTCCAACATCGCAATGCGTGCAACCAAGAATCTTTTTCTCAGCTTCAATAAGGCCTTTTTTCGAACTACTCATCTCCTTGAGAACTTCATCATATTTATCCTGAAAATGAAGAATCATAATCAGAATTCCAACATCATGAAGAATACCTCCAACAAAGGCCTCCTCCTCATCTCCCGAATCAACAATTTTGGCAATACTCCGGGCAGTTGAGGCCACTTCAATAAAATGCCTGCTGATTCTTTTAATATTGAACTTTTCGGCGAGTTCCTGTCCGCAAACCAGACTAAAAACCGAACTGCTCAGGGCCAGGACTTTCAGGCTGTTAACGCCCATAACGGCAACCGCTTCGGATATTTTACTTACCCGTCTGGCACGATTGTAATGGGCCGAGTTTACCATTTTCAGAACCAGTGTCGTTAAAGACACATCAGTTGAAATTGCCTTAGCAATTTCCTTAGCTCCAGTATTTGGGTCATCCACAGCTTTCAAAACCGCGGCCAGAGTTTGGGGCAAAGCACCAATCTCATGAATACTGGAAACTATCTCTTTCGGGCTAATTCTCTCCATAAATTCCACCTTAATAAGATAAGAAATGCAGGGGTTTGCGAGCTATACGCTCTATTAAATAATATATCGGAATAATTCTATTATAGAATTAGTGCATAAAAAGCACAGATTAGCGATTTGAGGAAGTCCAGAGGCGGCTTTACTTTAGCCTATCACTTTGAGTCGAGCAAACTTGGCCATTATTCTCTTTTGACCGACACCGGTAAAAAATATCTCCAGACGAAGTGATTCACCGGCCCCTTCAACATTGATTACCTTGCCACGCCCAAAAGTCGGATGCTGGACAATACACCCGGGTCGAAGCACTTCTTCCTCTTCATATTCATAATAAACCCCAGTTTTCACGGTTGCCTTTGGCTGTTGTGGTTTTGGGTGGGATTGATATGAATTATATGACCGTTCCGACTGGTAATGGCGATTATCCTTTGTCTCCACCAATCCGGGAGGTAGTTCTTTAATAAATCGTGAGGGAATGGCACCCATTTCACCATAACGACCACGACTGGAGGCCATCGATAGGAATAAATTGCGTTTTGCCCTCGTTGCCCCAACATAGAAAAGTCGTCGCTCTTCCTCGAGCTCCATTGGATCCTCAATAGCCCGTCCGAGTGGAAAAAGACCATCCTCAAGGCCGACCATAAATATGGCCATAAATTCCAGTCCTTTAGCCGAATGAAGAGTCATCAGAGATAGTTTATCATCAATTTCGTTATACTTATCCAAATCAGTGTAAAGTGAGATTTCGGCCAAAAAGTTAACAAGCGTAGGTTCGGTCGAAGAAGAAACAAATTCAACGGCCGCGGCAATGAACTCATCAATATTTTCCCCCCGGCTTTTGCCCATCACCGGATCTTCCTCAATTAAGAG
>JAAERC010000698.1 GCA_024230695.1 Candidatus Zixiibacteriota bacterium | reverse complement strand
ATCTGGCCGAACGATATAAGAAAAAACTAAGTGATTTGTCGAAATATGTGGAATTGCCATTTGAGGATAACATCTCAACTCATGCCTGGCATCTGTTTATAATTAAATTAAATCTCTCGAAATTAAAAATAACTCGTAATAAATTTATTGCAGAGCTGGAAAAACAAGGAATTGGATGCGGAGTTCATTTTATACCAATATATCATTTCACTTATTATAAGAAGAATTTTAGATTCAACATCAAAAACTTTGTCAATTGCGAAAAAAGTTTCAGACGTGTAATCTCATTACCGTTTTACCCTGATTTAACATATGTTGAACTTGACTATGTTTGCGATGTGATCACTAAACTTATCAGAAAATTTGGTAAATAAAAAAGCCGCTTTCCATTAGGAAAGCGACTTTTGTTAATTCTATAATTAATAATAATTAAATTATTTCATTAACGTCATCTTGGCAGAACGACTGTAATTGCCTGCCTGCATTATATAAAGATATATACCGGATGAGACCTTTTGTCCATTATCATCAGTCGCGTTCCAGTAAACCTCATAACTGCCTGCCGGTTTAGTTTCATCAACAATCGTGGTGATATGCTGTCCGAGAATATTAAATATTTCAATTCTGACATAAGAGGCCTCAGGTAGATCATAAGCGAATTTTGTATCAGGATTGAAGGGGTTAGGATAATTCTGGTAGAGCATATATTCTTCCGGGATAGAAGCGTGTGTTGACTTAAGATCGCGCGGCAATGGATCCGGATTGACAATTGGGTTTTCGTAACAGACCCACTGTTGTCTTCTTATATTGCTTGGTGCTGTAAAGAGGAAAGGTTGTTTGCTATCTGGACCATTCATTTCTACGTCATTAAATGCAATTGTAGAATTATAATACCTCCAATAGCAAGTGATATTTCCAGGACCAGCGTGTTCAGCAATTATTGGTACAGTTCGATCATAATCAATGACAGCGAATTGATATCTATCCGCATTTACTCCGGGAATCCAAGCCGCCTTACTGGTAAATGTCACTGACCTGTAATCAGGAGCAATACTATAATCCATTTTATCACCATCAACGGTAACAGTATTGACAAAATGGTAACCGTCAACAGCAACAGTTATACTAAATGATTGTAGATCAAACGAACTTTGTAAATAATATTCCTGGCTTACTTCCCAAGTTGTGACTGATTTAAAATCAGATGAAAATTCACCAGTGGCAACCTTAAAAGGAGTTGCCGAAGTATCGAGTCCATCGGTTAGGGATACAGTTTTTTGATAATCAGACGCCTTGACCTCTGTCGTATGACCGGTAGTTAGAACGAACGGAGCGAAATCAAGAGCATATTCTTCGTTTGTAAATCCGGTTATATCAGCGTCATTCAAAATAAAGTTAAGATTGACAAGATCAACTCCACCCTCCGCCGGATGACCGCATGCGGAAATAGGCATGGCATTTTCATCATGGGTTATTGAAGTATTGTAGTATTGATATATTGCTAGAGTATCAAAGCTGAACTCATCGGAAGCACATGAAAACATGGCGCCAAAATCATCATTTTGATCCAGAAAACCGGTGTATGGCCGCGTCAAAATATCAGGTGGATCAACCACTGCCGTAATTGCGTCATTCTGTTGCCAGCTATATGGACCGGCGTTAAAATTGTTGCATAGTTTTAACGTCATTGGGACCGTTTGAAATGCCTCCATTGGTGTGTCCCAAATCATATTTTCAGCATCAAGCAAACGAGATTCAAATCCAGCTAGATAATCATCTATGGCAATCAGGTTATACAATAAATAAACTGATCCATCATTAACTATCGATTGAGAAAGTTCATCGCAATAGCCTTCATTCTCCTGACCGATTCTTACGAAGAAATTTTCGTCACTTCCGTAGGGGACAAAACCGACTGTTGTATATGTATTATCCCATTCGCCCACAACATCAAATATTACATAAAATATTTCATATCCGAATTGTTGGTCGTGAAGAAGGGCATCAGGTCCATCTCCGGTTCTTAGGCAAATATTGGCGGGATTGGCACCGGTTGCAGGCATTGTATATTCCGCGTCAGAATAAAAACCATCCTCAAAAAATGTGTCATAATTTTCAATACCGGCATAACTAAGTTTTGTTTGATCGTATTGAATTGAGAGTGAAAAGCCATCTATTGGAGCATTAGACCAGCCGGTAATGGGAACACTGATTTGGTTACCTAGAGAACCTCTGAAACTTGAGTTTTTGACTCTAAAATCAACAAAGTAATCTTTAGTCGTAATTGTTCCATTGGTAACATAGTCATCCAAGGGACGGTATTTAAGCGAATTAGCAATCACATAACTTTCCGAAACCAATTCCCCGCCATCATTAAAAAGCGCCAAGTCAAGATTATTGGGATTCACCTGCGACTGGCATTTTGCTTCAAAATCAAAATAGGCGAGAGTTATTGGGGCGGAATTAAGGGGATCAAGGGGGTAGACCTGACTTGTTGGTTCTATTGAGAATTGAATAATCCCAAATGGGGGATTAGTTGAATCAACAAGGATCTCGTAATCATTTGGATCGCTAATATTCCAATCCGAAGAAGGTCGGGCCGTTACGAAATATAGAGAATCTGGGTTATATTCAATTTTAACAAAAATTTCCTCAATATTTCCGGTGGGATCCATTCCCTCTTGGAAATCCATAGTAAATGGTATTTCAACAATATCGGTTGCTGAAACAGGTGCCGCTGTTCCCTTAATATAGACGATTCCAGAACCGATTTCGAAATCTACCTCATCATTAACGACTGGCAACATCACGGCCAATGATGAGCCGGCCATTGCGAGAATAAAAACTAATGAAAAAAGTACAATATAATAATCCTTTTTGCATTTTAGCATGCTCTGCTCCTTGTGTAAAAGTTTTAAAAGAATAATATCATTTTATAGAAATGGTGGCGGACGCGGATTGTTCGATTCATATTTATTCATATAAATCATCCTTTCTCGGCAGTAAATACAGCCGTGATGTTTAAATTATTTTTCCAATCAAAACAGGACAACAACCCCGGTTTGATCGAAATAAAAAATCAACATTTTCCGCCAGCGAGTTGGCTGGAAAAAATTCAGTTTTTTATGCTCTTTTTTTGATCTCTAATACTATCAGAGATACTGAAATATTAATATATTACATTAATTGTTAAGAAAATTAAACGCAAACTTCCCCACTTGCCTCATGCATTAATCTACTTATAATTGAACTGTATATTAAGATATGAAATTTAATTTATGTGTCAAGTAGTTTTGTATGAATACTTTATCGACAATAGACATTTATTATGTTGATAAAATCATTCCCATTCGATTGTCGCCGGAGGTTTGGACGAGATATCATAGGTGACTCTATTAACACCTTTAACCGAATTGATAATTCTATTAGAAATACGGGCCAGAACATCACTTGGGATAACCGCCCAGTCGGCTGTCATACCATCGGTTGACGTTACCGCGCGTAGAGCCACAACGTTTTCATAAGTACGTTCATCGCCCATAACGCCT
>JAAERC010000697.1 GCA_024230695.1 Candidatus Zixiibacteriota bacterium | reverse complement strand
TGAGTCGATTTCAATGTCTAAGCTATCTCCAGGCTCAACTTCTTCTTTCCAATTGTTTAAATATTTACCTTTAACAAATCCGGTCGGTTCAAGAATACCATTGTTCCCCGCCGGTTTAATATCTTTAAGCAGATAAATATCTGACCCCCGATTATTAAAAGATGCAAAAGCTATTTGTTTGCCATCGGGTGACCATGATGGTGATTCGGTATTTGTTAAAACATCGGTTATCGCAAAAGTTCTGGGCGAGTCAACATCTGTTAAGTATAAATTATCAATACCATTTCTATTGGAGACAAAACATATTTTTTTGCCGTTGGGAGAAACAACCGGTTCCTTGTTCTGACCCGGTCCACACTCTATCGGAGTTATTTCTTTGGTTTCTACGTCAATTGTAAAAAGACTGTAATTTCCATATTCCCGATTATAGTAAATAGCACCCCAATTAATTGAATCATTCACGGCTTCATCGAAATTATTTAATACAAAATCATTATCAGGATGCGGCCGATCTGATGAAAATACCAAACGTTTGGAATCCGGATACCAATGTGGATCCATATCGTCATACTTATCGACATTCAGATTATAAGTCGAATCTTTATCAATATCATATACAAACATATCACGAAATCTATCATTCAGTGCCGCAAACACAATTTTTGAACCATCCGGTGACCATACCGGTGAGAAGATACTTCCAAAATCGAATTTCTTGCGTTTGTAAATCTTCTTATCATTTACATTCATAAAATATATGGCATCTTCACCTTTGGTTTTGGCGACAAAAGCAATTTGTTCGCCATCGGGTGAAAAAGCAATACCAGAAAGATAGGAATGCAAAGATTCCAAATCTCCGGTTCTATGGCCCTTAACCAGCCGTTGTATGGGTGAACCATCAATTGCCGAAATAAGGTATATTTCGGTATAATCGGAACGATCGGAAAATATCGCGAGATGATTGCCTTTTGGTGAAAAAATTGGTTTTTCATTTCGATTTGACGCGTCTTTAGTATGATCGGTCAACGTGTTGGCAATTTCTTTGGCATCCATTCGTTTTGAAATCTCTGGCCAATAACGTCGTTTCATTTCCTTGGAAAAGAATTCCCAAAATTTCGTCATATTTATTCCAAGTGACGCTTCCAGCGTCTTATTCATCGTTAGATAAACTTTACCCTTTGTTAAAATATCACCCAATTTTTCTTTTCCGTAATTATCTACAATAAAGTTTATCATGGCTGGTCCCTGATAGTATTCCAGACCTCCATAAACAAACTCTGGTGAATAGAGATAATTATTAATAGTGGCATCGCGCACAATCATGTCGGCCCGATAGTGCCAGTGTTCGCGAGAGCTATACTCAGCATACCCTTCGGCATACCATAGCGGCAACATAAATAATCGGCGCCGGGACAGTAATGAAGTAAACAGATTTCCAATTATCATATCATAGACAACCGCATGGGTCAATTCATGATGCAAAACATGCCGAAGATCCTCAAATGAACCGGTTACCGGAATGGCTATCCTGTTTTTGGCTGATTCAGTAAAACCACCTGTTCCCTCGCT
>JAAERC010000696.1 GCA_024230695.1 Candidatus Zixiibacteriota bacterium | reverse complement strand
GGCACCTCCTTACATTACGCCAAAGTAATAGGTTAATCCGCCAGTGATGAAGATCGCCTTTTTGGCGCCACCATCCTGAGGTGCAAATACTGCTTTACCAGTAATATCAATATCGATTTTTGGTCCGGCTCCAATACCAATTCCAAGTCCGGCACAATAGCCAAATTTACTTTCATCGTAACCGGTGTCATCGTTTTTAATACTGTAGATGCCTGCACCGACCAGAAAGAAAGGCTTGACTCCAGCCATTCCAGGAGTTCCGCCAAGAACAGCGTCAACTCCAAATGAAGTAATTTTTGACCCAGAACCCAACACGACGCCTTCGATAGGATCAGCTTCGCCCCATTTACCAAAATTAATATTTGGTTCCAGTAGAACGACTGGGATTACTTTCAATTTTGCTTTGATACCAAAGACAGTACCATTGCCTTGATCATCCTGCAGAATCGGCATATTCATTCCGCCAAAGACGCCAATACCAACTTTGGGCGTTTGAGCATTTGCCAGCGAAACACATAAAAGCAGCAGGCCAAGGACTACGAATAATCGTCGCATACTACGTCCTCCGTTTGATTAGAATATTTATTAAAGTATTTCTTATAAGCTATTATAATTTAATACGAAGTCAAGTTGAAAATTTTTGGACTTAGTACAATTGAATTTAAACATAATATTGTTTATTAACCTGATTTACATTTAGTGATCATAAATCAAATCTCAACTCTGTGTTAAGGCGTAGGATCGACGCTTATCCTACTTTTTATGGCGCAGACGTTGTGCTTTCTAACTCGCTGATAGCCAATGAGATGAATTTTTGTTATTGCTACGAATCTTATTTCGACGCAGTAACTGCGTTATTGTATTATATAATCATTCAATAAAACCGCTGTCGAATATTTTTATTTGTCTGAGTCACAAGAAGTTATGACCATCTCAAAAAAATAAACCTGACTTGGTATAGAAGTTGATACTATTAATCTGTGAAGTTAGTTGCTCTTTATATATGGCGGTGAAGGGTAATTAAGAGGTGGGGATAGAGGAACTCCTTTAGTGAGGGAAGGAGTTCCTTTTATCTTTTTAGTCATTAATTTTAATATAAAACAGAATCAGTTTATTATTTATGATAGTTAATTAATGGAGTTAATTTAAACGGTGCCTTATTATTTCCCGCGAAATTGAGAAGACCGATTTGCAATCCTTCTAGATTTTCTGCGATATTGATTATCGAAATTGAAACACCGATCATCTGATCTTTGGCATGACAATATGGTGCGATTTTTAATCCTTTTAAATCATATCCTTTAATTCCCAAGCCCGCAATCGAAACACCTTCTATTTTTACTCCAACAATCAATCCTCCGGCAATAGATAACCATTTTTGTTCCCGTGCGGCAATTCCTAATCCTGCAATTGAGACGCCATTGATGTTTTGTCCCCCTACCATGCCGGCAGAGATCACCAAACCTTCCACGTTTTTTGCCCCAACACCGATACCACCCAATGCTACTCCTTCAATAGATTCAGCACCGACACCAAGTCCACCAATCACCAAACCGGTAATATTATTTCCGCCCATTCCCAATCCCGAGATTCCAATACCGGAAAAATTTGTTGCTCCAAAACCAAGACCAGCAATACCAATCCCCTTAAAATTATCCATTCCCATACCTAAACCAGCGACAGCTACTCCAGTAAAATCGTCATAGCCGCCCCCCAAACCGGCGACAACTAAACCTTCACCATCGCCAGTTCCCATCCCAAGTCCAGCGATAGCCACGCCCTTGATTTTTCCAATGCCCATCCCCAGACCGCTAATGGCCAAACCAGTTACATTTCCAGCACCCATTCCAATACCGCTAATAGCGACACCATCAATATCACTTAGTCCTATTCCGAGCCCAGCGCAGACAAATCCTCGGACATCTTTGGCACCAATACCGATACCGCTCAGAGCAATCCCATTGATATCTCCACCATGGATACCGATTCCTCCGAAGGCAATACCATGAAATCTGGCCGCCGAGGGAGCAATAACTCCCAGTGCAAGGCCATTCATATGAAAATGCTTGTTTTTACGGGGTGACCACAAAGTAATATTAATACCATTAACTTGTTTAACACGATGATCTGTCAAATTCAGCCTGATACCGTTCAATTCACGGGAATTACCAAAACTAATACCATTATTTTTATATGTTAAATCAACCGAACCAGCATTGATGTTGCCAGCCAGAACCAAAAACGTTAAACCGATACTGATTAAATAAATATATTTTTTCTTCATTAACTCTCCTTTACTTGTATATGACTTAATTTTGAGGAGAAATGTTTCTTTTTTTTAGGAGAAGCACCAAATTTAGCATTTATTTCTTCAGCAATGTTATCTATGAGTAACGGGCTTATGTACTTGACAAAAATCGCCTTTCTGGTATATTTCTAAGGTATCAAAGTCAGTACATGCTTGGCAACACACCTTTCACCTGGCGGGGATAAAATGAAGAGATCCGGATTTTCGAATTTAAGTTTATTTATTTCTATTTTTATATTATTACTAATTATTTCACCATTAAAGCTTTATGCTGAATTAGCTGAAACCGATGAAATGCAAACGGTTTGCCAAAATTGGCTGAAACTAAATGTCCAATCAAATGGAAACTGGGGTGGGTTTTCTAATCCGGCAATATCAGACATCAAAGATATTTCCAGCGATGGAATTCTGTTAGCTCGATATTTTGAAATTGCTCCAAACGGTTTTGTGATTGTCCCAGTTTTAATGGAATTACCGCCGGTTTTAGTTAGTTCCGTTGATAGTCATATCAATTTTGATGAGCCGGGGGGAGTCTTATTCCTGATTCGTGATCTTCT
>JAAERC010000695.1 GCA_024230695.1 Candidatus Zixiibacteriota bacterium | reverse complement strand
TTTAGTTGGAGTTATGAGCGGAAAAACAGGAAACTATATATTGATTGGGATGGTTCTAGGAGCAATTCTTGGGACTTTGGGCGGCTATTTTTTAGGTGACATTTTTATTGAAATAAAATTTTTAGGAACAATATTCCTTAATGCATTAAAAATGGTAGTCATTCCTTTGATCGTTGCATCTATAATTGTCGGCGTATCATCACTGGGTGACATTCGCAAATTGGGTAGGACATCCGCAAAGACTCTGACATATTATTTGGCCACAACCGGTTTTTCAGTACTAATAGGAATAATACTTGTCAATTTGATTCGACCCGGTGTCGGTGTCCCTCCGATAGGAGCCGCTGTTCCTGAATTTATTCATGGAGGCGGCGGAAATACTATAAAAGATGTTTTCGTCGGTCTTATTCCAGACAATATTTTTGCCGCTGCCTCAGGTGGAAAAATATTACCGCTGATTGTCTTCTCATTGGTTTTGGGAGGTGTTCTGACAGTTATTGGACGAAAAGGAAAACCAGTTATTGATTTCTTTGTCGGAGTAAATTCGGCAATGATGAAAATTGTCATTCTGATTATCTATTTTGCACCAATTGGTGTCATGGCCTTAATTGGAGGCATTGTTGCCGAAAATCGCGGATCATTACAGGAAATTGCCTCAGGATTGGGACTTTATTCTCTAACAGTTATTATTGGATTGTTAATTCATGCCGTTATCGTTCTGCCTTTGATTTTGAAATTTTTTGGAAAAAAGGATCCTTTCAGATATTTCCTTAATATGGGTCAGGCTCTTGCGACTGCCTTTACCACTGCTTCATCATCGGCTACCCTACCAGTAACTATGGAAGCGGTAACCGAAAAAAATAAAGTTGATAGTAAAGCGTCCTCCTTTGTCCTGCCATTGGGCGCCACAATTAATATGGACGGAACGGCATTATATGAAGCAGTCGCGGCCATATTTATAGCCCAAATATATGGGATCGACCTATCAGTAGGCGCTCAGGTTATAATATTTTTCACTGCCACTCTTGCCTCAATTGGCGCCGCTGCTATTCCGGAAGCCGGTCTGGTTATGATGACCTTGGTTCTTTCGGCGGTTGGCCTGCCACTGGAAGGAATCGGTATTATTCTAGTTATTGATTGGTTCCTGGACCGATGCCGCACCACTGTCAATGTGTGGGGCGATTCGATTGGTGCCGCTGTTATAGGTGAAACCGAAGAAATCAGAGGATACCGAATCGGCGGAAGCAAAACAGCGAAAACAACAAAAAGAAAATATACTAAGACAACCAATAAGAAATTCGAAAGATCTGACCGAAGCAAAAAAAGTTATGACAAGAAACCGAGTTCTAAAACTCGTTATACCAGAGATTCCAAATCGCGTGAGGATAAAGGGTATCGTAAAACCAAAGATACTCCAAGAAAGCCAATTAGTAAATTATCATCATATGAAAGCAAGCCAGCACCAAAGCCAACTCCGAAACCGATCGCTAAACCTGCTCCAAAACCAGCCGTAAAATCAGCTTCAAAACCGGCCATAAAGAAAAGTGCTCCGCCAAAAGCGCATAAACCATACTCCAAAACTAATGGCGATAAACTAATTAAGAAAAAAGATCCGGTTCAGTTATCCAAAAAATCTATCGAAAAGGATCTTGAGAAGGTTCATCGTCAATTAACAGAAAAGACCAAATATAAAAAACCGACTGGCATTGATAAGGATATTACCAAAGAACCAAAACTCAAGACCAAACCTGTTGA
>JAAERC010000694.1 GCA_024230695.1 Candidatus Zixiibacteriota bacterium | reverse complement strand
ATATGTTTGCCCTTATTATTACAGTTCCAATCTTTTGTTACATCTAAAATTCAGGTATCGGCTTCCGGAAGATGATAAAGAAGCGCCCGATGCACCGGTCGGCGATGATAACCCCGATATCACCGATTATCTTGGACATGCCGAACTTCAGGTTTATTATAATCTCCCGCATAATCATACAATACATCTGAAGACATTTGGGAGTTTCAAAACAGGCAAAGGTGGTTTATGTTTGATGTATAATTTCCCCGTTCCCAAAAGCAACAACAGTTTTTTCACTATCCGGTTTTCTCACGGATATGGTGAAAGCCTGGTCGATTACAAAAAGAAATTAACCAGGATTGGTGTCGGGATTTCATTTAGGCGGTAAATCAAATAAGCAATCCACTCCTAAAGTGGCGAGGCTACAAGAACTATTTCATCAGTATCATCTTTTTGGTTTCAGTGTAGTCGCCGATTTGCAGTTGGTAAAAATAAATACCTGATGCCATTTTGTTTCCATTATTGTCGGTACCGTTCCAATTGACGGAATAATTACCGGCCGGTTTTATATCATTGACCAGACTATTTATTTTCTGACCAATAAGATTATATATTGAAATTGATATTTCTGATTGTCGATGAAGAATATATTCGATTTTTGTTTCTGGATTAAATGGATTGGGATAATTTTGCGAGAGAGAATATTTATCCGGCAATTCTTTTGAATGTAAATCGTTTATATTTGTCGGATTGGGGTTGATACATGTAAAACAATGTGGCCCATCCCATGCGGGGATAACCTCACCGCCCCACTCCCAGTCGATATTAGTTGAATTGGTGGCCGAATCGAGACAAATTGTCTTATTGTGGTAGCTGGGACTGATTGCTCCAATATCTATCGAATATGCTATATCATCATATCCGGGCGGAAGGCCGCCATTGATATCAGTGGTAAGAGCGTCAAATGATACCGTATCAGCATCCATACCTGTTACGCCATAATGACCTATAATAACTAATCCATCAAACATTGATTTACTAATGCCAATTGTATCGCCGACTATTGGCTGCCAGATGGCACCATTTTCGGAATACACTCGGAATCCATTTAATACGCCGCTACGGTTAGAATTATCATTAGTGAAACGGATATAGAATTTAATTGGGGTTGTACCGTCGGCAATTATTTCAGATTCGTTACCGTCGTGTAGTCCATCGACATGGTCGAGACTTACCGATTGAGCGGATAAAAGTTGGCATAAAAATAGTACAACAAATATAAAAGTTAGAATTGTTTTCATTTTATTTCTCCCAGATTAAATTGATTTATTGTACGGGTAATATAGATAATATATATATTATGTCAATCTGATTGTGCTTAAAGAAACCCGCCCCTAAAGGGATGCGCCACCCGGCTTATATTGGGATTTATGGTAGGTCGGAATTCCGAAGGATTTCGACATTGCGCGAAGCGCAATGTCTTATTTTCCCACAGCAGCTGTGGACTACCCAACTAATGCAATTTCTCTGAAAATGCAAAATTATTTGTAAATCAATTCACTTTATCGGAAATTGTTGAAACCCACCCCAAGGGGTGCCCCCCGCTTTAGCTTGTGAGGAATAGGTGCAATGATGCCTTATTTATCCACGCATAACCAAAGGCAAAATAAAACAGAAACCAGTTCCTCTCGCGGCTGATATCGGTGGTGACCATTTTTGCTATAATGGAACTACCGCAATTGCCGGTAAGCTCCTCGCTCCATGCATAACCATGTCCCCGATATGGAAACAAAAATTGCTTTTTGCGTTCGACTTTGGTCGAGTCAAGGACGATCTTATTACCGCCGACGAAACCTGTCATCTGTTTTTCCCATGCAAAACCATAACCCTGATGCGGAAAACTCCAATCCGAATCGGTTCCCACCTCTGTGGTTTGCAATTCTACAGGAATATTATCAAACTGACCTTCTATTCTTTTGGCCCATGCAAACCCATTTCCACGACCCGGAAAAACAAATTTGCGCCCTTTGCCGACCTCGGTCGTTTGTAAATCAATTATCAGCTCGCCGTTATTTTTTTTAATAAGGTCAACAAGGGATTGATACTGGATAGATTTGGCAGTCGTTTTAAGTAAGGATATTGGTTTCTCGGATAGTAGTGAATTATCAATCGGGCATTTTCCTTTCCACCCGACAAAATCACACCCACATTTTGAGCAATACATTATTCCCTCCTTTATTATATATACTGCAATGGGTAACAAACATTCGATTTATTACGCATTATTATTGTAATATGCT